>JAYZHU010000206.1:0-9394 GCA_036166175.1 Verrucomicrobiota bacterium
AGCAACGCGAATACCGCCAGCTGGCCCAGAGCTTCAAGCATGATGGACGCCGGAAAAACCGGGTTTCCTTTAAAATGGCCCTCCAAAAAGGTTTCGTTGCCCGAAATCGTGTATCTGCCTTCCGCGGAGCGGTTGGACAAATTTGCCTGCTCCAGAAACAAGAATGGCTCTTGTTGCGGCATTGTGGCCGCCACTTTCTCGATCGAATAAAAGTCGCTCGTTTCACCGCTGGAATGGCCCGTTATTTTTGCTTGGATGAAAGATTTCAAATCGCCGAGCGTACGAAGGTCTAGGAGCTCCTCATTCTTTATAGAAATGCCCAATGATTCTTCAACCATCATGATCGCTTCGATCATGGTCAGCGAATCCATTCCCAAGTCGTCCATGAAGCGGACCGAGTCATCCCCACTGCAAAGCTTGCCAATAACATCTGGGTCAAGAAAACGTTCGATAATACCCAAAACAACAACAGGGACGAGAGAAACATCGCCATTCGCCCGGTATTTTAGAGCCGCTTCAAGCGTCTCAGGTGAGCAACGTTTTAAAGTGTCACGAAGCACTTCCTCGCTTCCTGATGCCCGCACTCCTGCGATTTCGGTCTTGGTAGCTGTCTGGTTTGACATTTTTTACGTTAGCAAAGGTCCCTGTTTCGAATTTGTAAATCATAAACATGGACCCGAAATTCAAAATGAACCTCTGTGGCTATCTCTCTAGTATCTTTCCCCAAGCACTCTCAAAGGCGGGCGCTTGTTAGAGCGACAGCGATTTCAATGCTTCCCAATTTCCGCATAGTGTTCAATACAGTCCATTTGGCGAAATTAAATCGAGCGACAACAAGATGATGGCAATCGATCTCCCCATAATCGTACTGACCCACGAATTCGCTCCCACGAAGGGAGGAATCGCTACATTCACCGAGGAGATGGCTAGAGCAGGTTCCGAGTTGGGCAATCAGATCGAGATTTGGGCGCCGGCTTGCCAATCCAACGACGATTCAATTTTTCCGTTCAGAATCCGCCGCGTGCCCGTAAAGGGAACCCAAGATTTAAGCTGCCAATTCAGGATGGCTCTCGAGTGTTTTCGCGAGCGGAAGAGACTTTCCAATTCCATAGTCTACATAACCGACCCCGGGCCGGTCCTCAGTCTGAGAATGCTTCTTCCATCGAAACTCATCCAACCGAGCAAGCTGGCCCTGACGCTACACGGATCTGAGATTAACACATTTTCCTCGAATCCACTATCACGCCTGTCTGTTCGGCACGTTTTGAAAAGGGCTAACTGCATCAGTGTTCCCTCAAGTTTCTCGGCCAATCTACTGGCGGAAAAGTTCCCATTTGCGATAGGTAAAACCGTTATCACCCACGGCGCGCTGAGAGCCGATTTTCAGAAATCGACATCCTCCAAGAAAACAGACGGAAAAGTTTTTCGCATCCTGACGGTTGGTCGGCTTCACCCCAGGAAAGGTCAAGACCACTTGATAACTGCCATCAGACACCTACCCAAAGAACTGAAATCGGGTTTAGAGCTCGGAATCGTTGGGTCGGGCAATAAGTACGGATTCGGCGACGGCCTTCGAGCTTTGGCTGAAAGCTCGGAATTCCGAATAAAATTCTATGGTGACGTCACCAATGATCGGTTGCGGGAACTCTACGCTCAATCCGACCTTTTTGCTATGACCAGCATTCCCTATCGAAACAGTATCGAAGGATTTGGACTCGTCTACCTGGAAGCTGCCGCTCACGGTTTGCCGATTATAGCGAATCGGGTAGGAGGGGTAGAGGATGCCGTTTCCCATGGCGAGAATGGGATTCTGGTCGCTCCTAGAGATGAGCCTTCTTTGGTAAAGGCTCTCACTCGACTGATCAAAAACGGAAACTTGAGAGAAAAAATGGGGGCCAAAGGTCTCGCGTGGTCACGTTCATTCTCTTGGCATAACGCGTTTAAAACGCTATTCGAATACGAGACCATGCGTTGCGATTCTGATGAACTTTCGTAATAAAATTACAACTACATATTTAGATATTTCCGCATCATGATAACCAGCTCAATTGACATCGAAGTTCGCTACGCGGAGACCGATATGATGGGGATCGTTCATCATGCCAGCTACCTTCCTTGGCTAGAAATCGCTAGAGGCAATCTGCTTAAGGAAAGAGGAATTTCTTATGCCAAGCTCGAGGAGTCGGGCATCCTGTTGCCAGTGGTGGGAATCAAAATGAACTATCGTAGGCCTGCGACTTATGACGATATCGTGACCATCAATTCAATCATCAAAGAACGGCCGTTCGCCAAGATCCGAGTTGATTACGAACTTCAAAAAGAGGATCAAATAATCGCCGATGGCTACAGTATTCACGCTTTCATGAACCAATCCGGGCAACCCATCAAAGCTCCGAGATTCATAAAAGAAACCCTCGCCAAAGGGTTTGAATAAAATTCCCTAAGCGGATTCGGAAGTTCCCCCCAACCGACGCTCCCACCAATCGAACTCGTCCTTCGCTAGCTCATTTTGTTCTCTATTCAGCAACGGTTCTATATCTTGACCTATCTCGCGTCCATATAATCGAAATAGCGCCCATATTGCATGCGGTCTAACCATCGCCTCTTCATGAAAAGCTAGCGCAAGAAGCGTATCTCTCAACGGAGATCTCCATTCGGGTGAAATGCTTTGGAGCCATTCAGAATTAGAATCGAGATTCCCCGCCACGACGCAGGCGTTGCGGAGCAAGCCTCTCAGTTTCAGGCGTTTTATAGGAGACTTTCTGAAGATGTCCCGGAAATGATCAATCTTCATCGTCAAAATTTCCAATAGCGTCAAATCCGGTATTCCATAGCGGCTTTCCAACAGAAGCTGCCTACCGGACTTCGCGAACCGATTCCACGGACAAACATCCAAACAAATATCGCAGCCGAAAATCCTTTGTCCTATGCCAGGTCTAATCCAACGGGGGATCACCCCTTTGTTCTCGATAGTATGATAGGATATACATTTCCTCGAGTCCACGATTCCCGGTTCAACAATGGCATCCGTAGGACATGCACTGATACACCTCTCGCACTTGCCGCAATGAGCTCCCAACTCCAGATGATTGGGCTGATTAGCCAGTCGCTTCTTTAAAGGAGGGTCTCGCTCGATTCTTCTTTTTACTATAATCGCACTGAGCAGCAGCCAATTGCCGTGCTTCTTGGAGATCAGCATTCCATTCTTCCCTTGCCACCCCATACCGGAAGCCGCCGCCCAACCTCTCTCCAAAACGGGGCCCGAATCCACATAGTAACGATAATCGCTCGACCTAAAACCGAAACTGGCCTCCAAAATCGATGCGGCCTTCTTCAGTCCCTTCAAGATCGTATCATGGTAATCCTCATACAATGAATACTTTGCCCAACGTGATTGCCGAGCGGCAGAAGAGTCCATCGGCCAATAGTTCGTCCCTAGCATAATAGCCGAACAGGCCGAGTCCAGTACTCGCTTCGGATCGAGTCGCTTATCCAAAGACCGGGCGAACCAGTCCATATCGGCGTGGTAGCCCTTTCCTACCCAATCTTTGAGGCGATTTGGAATTGGCGGATCGAGCTCGGCAAACCGAACCTCATCGAAGCCGATTGCGAGCAGTTCCTTGCGAAGCTCCTCTTTCACCGGTCCCTTGACAATCATTTCGGCTGCCAGGATTTGGTTTCCGACTTGTAAATGCGCATGACATGGGCGGCGACATCCGCGATAGTCCGGCCATCCGTCAGCACCTCTGTTCCCGCCTTTCGGTATATCGGCTCTCGCTCATTGAGAAGCTCCACTATCTTCGCCAAAGGATTCTCCACGTTGAGCAAAGGACGCTTTTTACTGCCGTTTACTCGGTCGAAAATAGTTTGCGGGGCAGCTAAAAGGCAAACAACTGGACCCTTGGATTGGATCCTCTCCAAAATGCCTGGTTGGGCGATCAATCCGCCCCCGCATGACACGACGCAATCTTCATTGGGATGCCCCGCTTCCACGAAAGACTTCTCCATTTTGCGAAACGCAGCTTCTCCATCTGATTCGAAGATCTCCTTGATACTGCGCGCTTGGCTCTCTTCTATAGCTTGATCGGAATCCATAAACTGGTATCCGAGCCGCTGAGCCACATTCCTGCCTACCGCGCTCTTGCCCGTACCCATAAATCCCACCAAGTAAAGGTTGGGTTGTAACTGACTTCTTTCGACTGGCATGTGAATATAACAGCGTTCGGCTCAACAACCTTTCTCGATATTGAAAATCTAGAAAGAACCAATTTTATGATCTTTATCTCTCACCGATCGACATCATGGCAAGCGTAGCCCGAGAATTCGACTGCATAATTTTCGGCGGAGGCCTCGCCGGCTCCCTGCTTTCCTGGACCTTCATCAAAAACGGGAAGAATCCCTTGCTGGTAAACAAAGCAGGCCTTTCCAACTGCTCTCAAGTAGCGGCTGGACTGGTGAATCCAATCGGAGGCCGACGCATGAATCTGGTCTGGGAAGCTGAAAATCAGATACCTTTCGCCATTGAGACTTATGGAAACCTGGCACGCCAATTCGAAACGAATTTCTTTTATCCTCGCTCAATCATGCGGTTGTTGGGCGACTCCGAAACTCGGTCAATATGGAGAGCTAAATCCAATTTAAGGGCGTACCGCCACTGGATTCTCGATCATTCAAGTTTTTCGAAACCAGAATTACCGTTTTCCACGGATTCCTTTTTTAGCATAAAGGGAGGCGGCTACCTCGACATTCCCCATCTTCTTGGTCATCTCTACTCCGATTTGGAAAACCGTGGCAATCTGATAATCGATCAATTCGACTACTCGAGTATCGCTATCAAATCCAATGGTGTCTCCTGGAAATCGATACAAGCCCCTGTAGCTATTTTCGCTGACGGATGGCTAGGAAGCAAAAATCCTTGGCTTTCATTCATACCCTTTCGGCCCGCCAAAGGCGTCATCGGAAAGATCAAGACAAACGTCGATTTCCAAGATACTGTCATAGTAGACAGGTTTTTCCTTCTACCTCGAAACGACGACTCTATTCAGGTGGGGGCCACCTACGCTTGGGATAAACTCGATGACGTTCCAGATTCCAATAGCATCGCCGAACTGGAATCATTTCTAAACGGCCACCTAGAGAATGATTGGAAATGGATAGAAGTAGGCGCCGGTGTCAGGCCGGCTATTCCCGGAGCAAAACCAGTAGTGGGTCGCCTTCCCGAAGAAGACCGCATTTTCGTTTTCAACGGGTTCGGAAGCAAAGGGGCCACCCAAATCCCTCTACTCGCCCAAGGCTTACACGATTCTATATGGAGCGGATCGCCTCTTCCTGAAGAGTCGTCTCCATATCGATTCTGGAGGGCAGGGCCGAAAACGAGCGAACGTTGGATTGCCGTTGAAATTGCCCGCGACTACCTTCTCGAGCGATTGAGTCCGGGCGATACCGCCATCGATGCCACCGCCGGAAATGGGCATGATACGCAATGGCTCGCTAATGCCGTTGGGCCTAATGGTCATGTATACGCATTCGACATACAAAAACAAGCTATCGATTCTACACGCGCTAGACTGGCTGAGTCAGATTGCTCTGATTGGGTCACGCTCTTTCAGGCATGCCATAAGCACGTCCGAGAAAACATACCGAAGGATGCAAAGGCGAAGGCTATCGTATTCAATCTCGGCTACCTTCCCAAGGGAGAAAAATCGGTGGTGACCGAAACCGGAACCACAATCCAAGCCCTCGGTTCATCGCTGTCCCTACTCTGTTCCGGCGGCATTCTAAGTATTGTCGCCTACCCAGGGCATGTGGGCGGATATGAGGAGACTCAAGCTCTACGAAATTGGTATGCGGAAATCGATTCCAAGCGCTTCCACAAGCAATCAATCTCCAATCCATCTGGAAATCCAAACTCGCCACTGATCTTCTTCCTGACCAAAACGAATTGATTCAAGCTCATGCGAATAGCTCTTTTTGAGCTCCATCTTCTCCAAGCTTCGCATGGAAAGGGCTGTAACGCTTCCGCCAATCCTCGAGCTTCTTTAGATAATACGCGGAATCATAAGCGGATCCTTCTTTGCCGAACCACTCTACCGGTTGGGCGCGCTGCCAATTCGCAGTCTGGCCCTTTTCCTTCGGACCAATGTAATACGATACCCGATCACCCATGCGTATGCGATCCCCTAAGAGCAAAGCCACTTCGGCAGAAGCTCGCCTGGGCTTGCCTCCCGCTTCGATCTTTTTCCGATAAGCTTCTGGGTTCTGGCTAAGTATCTCCGACTTTGCCAATAGCTCGATAGGACATGAACCCGATTCGATCTTCAACTCCGTCTCCGTGGCCAATATTGCTGGGTCTTCCTCAGATGCTCCAAGCAAATACCATATGAGCGATTGCGTAAGCGAACGCAGAAAAGGCTCTAGGCCCCGCGATCGCATCGCCGATCCGCGAATCGTCACGCGCGTACCGTCATACAGAGCATAATTCTTCGCCTTGTAGCAAAACATGGATACATACCTACCATCGTATTCCAGCTCTATTCCTTTGGGGAGACGATATTGGGCATCAGCCAAAAGCGAATCGGCATCATCGAAATACTCGCGGGCCTCAACATAGATCCCGTCCGTGTCGGCCTCAAGAGGCGAACAACCGACTTCCTCGAAATACGCGATGAGCGATTTTAAAATTTCCCTGCCTTTCGCCGCTACTTGAGAAGCCAATTCAGCATCCCCGAACCGTGCCCCTGGAAACCCTAGATATCCATAAAACGAGTTGATCAGTATTTTGAAACTGCTTTGACGAGCATCGTACTCTAAGGCCATTTTCTCATCTTCAGCCTCCTGCGCCAGCTTCTTGTATTTCAAACGATAATCTTTAAGCTTTCGTAGCGTAGGCATGAAAACACCTTCTGTATCGGTTTCTGGATTACGTCCCATCATCAGCAGAATGCTTGGATACAGCGACGCAACATCGAAATGCAGAACTCTCTGAAACACCCCTTCCTTGAAGCTGGCCGTATAAGCGCCTTCGAATGGGCGCGGCTCCCCCGGCATTGGGCAGGCCGCTTTCAAATGGAAATACTTCTCCTGGAACACTAAATCTACCTTGCTGGCAGTCCCCCTTAAGCAGGCCTCCTGCAAGGTTGTCGGAAATGTTTTGGTCTGCTCGAAGTATGTTGGCAACAAGCGATCCGCGACCCCTTCCGTCTCCCTCAAATCGTCTTCCAAATATTTGAGGAAACGCTCGCGATCATCTAGAAAGGCTTCTTGGATTTTCGATCCTTCAATGTAAGTCCGATCTCCGCCATCCTCAGGCGTTACACCGAGAAATCGGGCCACCTCCTTCAACCCGTAAGACATCAGCTCTCTCGCCGTAGCATCGTAAACCTGGGTCAACAGAAATGTGTCAATAACTGCTCGGCCCGGCAGATCGCAACGCGGATAGTCGATCCATCGTTCAGCAACCTTCAACCGGCTTTTCCTGAAAACAGCCGACTGTCCAAAGCGTCCCCAACTTATAGGCGCTTTCAGGCGCTTTGCTCGTGTCTTCAGATAGTCGAGGTCGAATTTGAATATATTGTGCCCTTCAATAACATCTGGATCCCATTCAGCGATTTTCTCGTTCAGGCGGATAAGCAAAGTCTTCTCTGACTCGTCCGATAAAGAATCCAAGGAAATCGTCTCAATGTCTTGCCCGCTCTTCAATCCAATGGCGATTATCCTATCCTCCGGGCGATTTGGATCGCTGAACCCTCCTTCTCCCGAGCAAGCGGTTTCGATATCCAGCTGCATCCGCCGAAGCTCAGTGAATGGCATGTCCAAATAAAGTCTTCCTTCACAGGAAAGAAGAAACTGCTGCTCCAAATTCCGTATCCAATCAATGGCGTTCGAACGGCCTTTTTGCTTGATGAAATCCTTGTAGTCCTCGATATCCCCGAATTTAACGAGTCGGTTGTAAGGCGCCTCTCCCGAAAGATTGGATACATCCGCTCCTACGATGAGATCGTCAACCGAACGTTCCAACGCCCAAACGAATGGCGAAAAAGCGACGGTCTGGGTTTCCCTGGGGCCTTCGCCTCGATCCCAGGCCAAGCAAGCCTTCCCCTCAGGACTGATCCACACGCCGCAAAGCGACCGTCCTGAGTCCGCTTCCGACATCAGAAGGGTCGAAAATATACCATGTAGAGAGCCACTGCAACTGCGACAATCAACCCGGTTTGCACAAACGATTTGGATTTTTTGTACGCCATTCCCCCCAAGCCCGAAACAAAGAGCCAAGCCAAGATCTTCACAATCACCCAACCTTGACCCCAATTATTGTTGTGTAGTTTGGACATGAGTCCCGCTCCTGCAACCAAGGCGACCAAAGACAGGATACCCGTCAGTATGGCCATGGATTTCTTTTTCCCTTTTTGCGGATTCGCCGCGATAGCGAATGTGAATCCGGTCAATAGGATGATTGAGAAAACGTGAAGGAAATAATAGATTCTTGGATCCATATGAAAGGCATGAAAGCGCCCACTATCGCTCAGGGCAACCGTTAAACGTCGACTGCAGACGGAACCGTGATCC
The DNA here is from genome assembly GCA_036166175.1 of Verrucomicrobiota bacterium. Lineage (GTDB taxonomy): Bacteria > Verrucomicrobiota > Verrucomicrobiia > Opitutales > Opitutaceae > Pelagisphaera. The sequence continues at coordinate 8,566 of JAYZHU010000206.1, forward strand.
AGGATTCACTGAGGTGACGGAGAGAAATTCACGTGTCCCACCCTTGTGCCGTACGCCAAAAGGGCCCCTGGTCCTTGGCATGTTCAGGTGGGCGACATCAAAGCGAATTCTGCGGTCCGGTTTACGGCTGAGCAACCTCCACTCATCATATCTCCCGTGAAATTAAGGTAGGCAAAGAGCGTTTAGACAGCGCCTCGAACACGGCAGGACACGTGAAGGCCGTACCCTAGCCAAACTGGCTTAACGGTCAATAGGAATGCAGCTACGCTTTAATTTTCCCTCTTTTTTGACGCCAAATACAAAAACAGAAACCCCCGATATAACTGCAAAGATATTAACAAGTTAAAGATAGTTAGTTGACTGGGGAAACGCCGAGGCCAATTAATCAGGGTAGCGCCTAGCCAAACAACAGCAATTCCCGCAAGGGGTCCTAGCAAGTCCTCAGGCCGTTTCGGCTGAGCGAGAGCCCAAGCGATGATGGCTACAAGCAGCCAAGTAACTCCTGCAACCAAGGAAACCATAGCAAATCTCTCCGACATGACTTCATTCTCTTGGTTTTTTTTGACCCAAGCCATGAACCAGAATAGAAGCTGATTAAATAGAACGAATCCGGTAATGAGCGCGGCGGATAGCTCCCAGGTCGCAGGTAAAGCCGAAGTGCCAAAAGGAATTCGGGCTGCCAACGTGCATGAAACCGAACATAGCCCGGTCTTAGAGCGAGCCTGTCTTCCGCAAATAGAGCAATGCTCCAAACCTGTCTTTCCAGAGCTGGCGTTCGAATCCGTTTTCATGGATCCAATTGAGATATGATCAACTCCTGCAAACTGGC
>JAYZHU010000207.1:0-5497 GCA_036166175.1 Verrucomicrobiota bacterium
GCCGGGTATTGAGCGGATTCGACCCTGCTGGCCTCGCGCTCCATGGCCACTATGATTTCGAGGGCTTCCTCGCCGTAGCCCTTTTGGCGAATGCTTTGGGCCGCTTGTCGCCAAGTTTGCCGATAAAAGCCGGGACCATTCCGTTTCAGCAAAGCGATTGTCAAATTCGTATCGAAGACGTTCAGCATTCCCTCCGGTATCTGCCGCTGGATAAAGGTGAATGCTCCGAATGTAGTTCCTCCAAGGGAGATACGATTCTTACGTGGCCACTTTTCTTGATCGCGCTCAAATTGGAGGATGCGCATGCGGTAGTAGTCCAAGGCGATTCGGGTGTTCTCTCCGCAACTCGTTTCTGAGATGACGAACTTCTCGCCAATTTCGGAATTCGTGCAGATCAGCCCATTTTCGTGCTCGTCTAAATCGACGAAATCGATTCCCCAAAAATCTAGATCCCCCCGATTCGTGTGTAGGTTAGCTGAAAATTCCGGTCGAGCCGGGCATCGCAACAACGTATGGACCCATCTATTTGGCTATCAATAAGTGAGCCCATGTGGAAACGGGAGTAGCTCTCCCAGCGGGTCTGGCCGGATTCGCTTTGGGAAGTTTCGCCAGATAGAAGGAGAGTTTCAGATTCGGCTTTCTCCGGAGCGTTTAGGTCAGCATTTCGCAGATCGACGGATCCGCCTATGCGGGCTAGTGAGAGATCTAAGGTTTGGCTGATCCGGGCTCCTTTGAGAACAATATCTCGCTAGGGATGAATGCCGCGGGCTTAGAGTGATGGGATTTGGCAGTTTTAGAGATCAAGTTGGTTGAAAGAACTTTGGTTGAAACTGAAAGGATGATCTGATTGTAGGCCAGCAAGCGATACGGTTTTTTCCGCTTGAAGCGAGTTGGCATTCAGTGCCGTCTTGATGTTGAGGTTGTGTAGTGAAATCGTTGTGACAAGATCTTCTAAACAAAGGCGCTTAACGAGCTCGGCTACGAATTCGCCCCGGCAGATTCGCCGTGGAATATTATCTGATCCCGCGGAACCGGGTTTCTCCGTAAGCTCGGTGATGATTGCAGGCTCATCGTCTATGAGTTCGCCCAGAACGGCTCGCAGATCACTCTCTAAATCCATGGGACTCTGTAATTTCTGGAGACTCGGTACGCGAGGTAATCCTGTCCGGCAATTGGAATGCGGAAATATGGTTGCTGGAGCAAGTTTCAACTTGGCGGGTTTTATTATTAGGCGGCTGCAATGTGCAACGCAACTCTGGGAACCGAAATTCAGCGTAGCGCTCAAATTTGATCGTTTCCCTGAGGAATCTTACAATTTGCCCGTAGCACTCGCGTAACGTTGACTAAGCGATCCGATGCGGCGATCGTCTATGGTCCCCTCCGTTTTATTTCAGGTATCATTTTCGAACTCCGACAATTATGAGCACCCCAGCCACTGAGATCTCAGGCATAGGACTCGCCACAGCGAACATTCTCAAAAAGCATGGATTTGGCACAGCGGAATCGATAGCAACCAGCGCCGTTAGCGCTTTGACCGCTGTTCCTGGATTCGGTCCGATTCGGGCTAAGAATGTGGTCGCCGCGGCCAAGAAGGTTGCTGCCGTGGCCAAGAAATCGAATTCTACTGCCGGCAAGGCGAAGCTGAAGAAAAAGAAGAAGGCTTCCAAGACCTCGCCAAAGTCCAAATCTAAAGCAAAGGGATCGAAGAAGAATAAGGCCAAGTCCAGCAAGAAGAGGGATAAGAAGTCTTCCAACGAGGAAGGGAAAAAGGCCAAATCAAAAAGGAGGCCTAAGAAATCTTACAAGAAAACGAAGAAGTAGGAAGCGAAACGATTTCGCTTCTTTCCGGGATAGGAGCGACTATACGTAAGTAGTTGTAGTCCGGCCACAAGCGTTCTGTTCATTGCTCTTAGACAAGGCGTACGTGGAGAGCTTGAAGGCTTGATTACAGCGCGATTGTCTCTATGTTTTACTATCTGAAGAGTGGAACTATTTGTTCCAGCTTTTCGATTGTCTGTTAACTCGAAGAAGGAGCCCCTGATATGACCCAGATGCAACGCCGCAAATTCCTTACCACCGTTGCTGGAGCCGCCGCCACGGCCCCGTTCATCGCAAAAGCCAAGTCCAAGACCCGTGGCGATTTGCCGCCAATTCCGGAGGTGACCTTAGGCAACACAGGTATTACGACATCACGCATGGCTCAGGGCACGGGCTTCAAGGGGACGCGACGCCAGTCGGATCAGACCCGAGCGGGATTCGAGGATTTCGTGGAGTTGATGCAGCATGGCTACGAGCGTGGTATCCGATTCTTCGACCTTGCGGACCAGTATGGAAGTCATTACTATTTTCGTGAAGCCCTGCGCCACTTGCCGCGTGAGGATATCACCATCCTCACCAAGATGAATTATCGCTTCGATGATGCGGATACGACCGCCTTGACTCCAGCCCAGCAGCGGCACTCGGCCCGCAAAGCCATCGACCGGTTTCGCTTGGAGTTGGATATCGATGTCCTTGATGTCGTGCTGATGCACTGCGTCGTTACTCCCGAGTGGGATAGCGAGCTGGCGGGCTACATTGAGGTGCTGCAAGATTACAAAGAAAAGGGTGTCATCAAAGCTCTAGGTATGTCAGCCCATGACTTGCGAGCTCTCGATCGGTCTACCGAGCTGGATTGGGTTCAGATCGCCTTTACGCGCATCAATCCGTTCGGTACGGCCATGGATGGAACTCCAGAGGAAGTCATTCCTGTCCAACGCAAATTCAAGGAACGCGGGGCCAGTGTCGTGGGCATGAAGATTTTCGGAGCGGGGAAGCATGTAGATCAATGCAGTGATTGCATGAAATTCGCCCAGAATCTCGGCTATCTGGATGCCATGACGATAGGAGCCCGTTCGCCGGAAGAGGTGGATCACAACATCCGCTTGATGGACCAGTATCCAGCGGCATAGGGAATCCAATTCCGAGCTTCACTCGGTTTTGCTCGAGCCCATGTCTCCGCAAGCTGCGGATGCGCTTGTCTCCAATCGCTTTTCGTCCAAATTGTCTGTGGAAAGACTGTGCAGTGGAAGTGATCACGTGATCGCTTTCACTGCACATGAATACATCGATCGAGTACTTAGTTTTGTGCGACGACGGCGGTGTTGAGTTCGCCGCGGAAGAGAGGGCTGGCGCAGATCTCCAGAATGAGATCCTTGAAGCCGCCACCGCTCTCCAAGTTGGCGTGGGCGATGTCGTCGGCGATTATCCGTTCCTGAAATGAAAGCGGATGGCCCAGAGCGTAGGCGAAGAGCTTTTCCGTCAGGGCTCGTGTAAATTGCTCGGAGCGTTCGAGCAAAACCTGTTTCATGGAGACGAGTCCATCGAAAGATCCGTTCGGGACGCTGCCCTTCGCATATACCGGCTGTCCGTTGCGATAGACGTCACGATAGGAACCGACGGCATCGAAGTGTTCCAAGCCGAACCCCCAGGGGTCGATGCTCCGATGGCAATCGGCGCAGGTTTCGATCTCGCGGTGGCGGGATAGCATATCGTAGATTGTCTTGGTTCCACGGACATCGGGTTCGATGGGTTCTACATCTGCGGGCGCTGGGGCTGGGGGATCTCCTAGGATGTTCTCCAGTATCCAAACACCCCTGACGACAGGTGAAGTGCGGGTGCCATTGGAGGTAAGCTTGAGGATGCTAGCTTGGCCTAGGAGCCCGCCTCGGGGATTGCTAGCGGGAAGCTCGACCTCGCGAAAGTCGTCGCCTTTGACATCTTCCAGGCCATAGTGCTCGGCCAATCGCTCGTTGATAACCACAAAGTCGGAATCCAGAAATTCGGTTACGGAACGATTACCCTGCAAGACGCGACTGAAGAAGACTTCGCTTTCCTGGCGCATCATGGATTCCAGCAATGGATCGTAATCCTCATAGAGCTTAGGATCGGGCCGCATAAGCTCGATGTCCTTCAGTCCAAGCCACTGGGATGTGAAATCGTTTACGAAGCGTTCCGCTTTGTCGTCGGCCAGAAGTCTTGCCGCTTGTTTGCGGAGCGTCCGTTCTTCGATAAGTTTCCCATTCCGGGCTAATTTCAGCAGGGTTTCATCTGGCATGGAATTCCAGAGGAAGTAGGAGAGCCGGCTTGCGAGCCCCCAGGCATCATTGGCATCGCCGTGATCGTAGTTGAACAGGAAACGAGGCGAGCAAAGGATGCCTTCGACGACGTTCTCCATCGATTCCTCTTTGGAAAGGCCTTCATCGAGCCCTGCTTGGTAGAGGGCCATAAACATATTGGCGGTCTTTTCGGGAACGGGTCGGCGGAAGGCTTGAAAGAGAAAGTCCTCGATTCGTTGCTCGACCCTCTTATCGGAAATCTTTTCGGAGCCGACCAGGTCCTGGTAGGCCTTCGGCGGCCAGGATTGAATAACGGGACCGGAAACCCCGATCTCATCCACATAGAGAAGATCCGCCACGAGCCGTTCCTCGCCTTGGACGATAGCGAGCGGCGAGCGATTGAGAATAGCGCCGCTAGCATAGTGGATCATGATGTTTTCGCCTTCCTTGAGGCGAACCTCTACTTCGTCGACACTGAGCTCGCCACCAGTATAGAAGTAGCCGACGCGGCGCCCGGGAACGGTGGCCGCATCCATGTGTCGAGCTTCGGATGCTTGTATGGCTACGATTGATACTAGTCTCGGATCGCCATTTGGAATGCGATCCCGGCTCGGTAGGCTTTTCTGGTAGCTCTCGTTGATATAGGTGTACTCGATACCCCGGGATTCTAAATCCGTCCGCAGGTCGCGAGCGAAAGCGCTGACGCGTATCCGGTAGAGACCATCTTGAGGCACGACAAAATCCTTGGGCCACATGACGTGTTTGCGGTCGCGGCTTGAGGATGTGATAACGAATTCGCCCCTTTCTTCTACATTGTTACCATGTCCAATCGCATCCAGTCGGTAGATGCGATTTTCGCGAATGTCTGGACCGCTGGCAATCGCGTGCTTGGCGATCTTCTGGGCGTTGTCCTGAAGCTTGAGAACCATTTCCGGATTCGCTTCCAAAGTAATCGCCATATTTTCGAATCCATCGAGTTCTGGGTCGGCGGGAAGGGTTTCGGAGAGCTTCAAATTGATTCCCAGCAAGTCCTCCACCGTATTATCCAGAGCGCTGTGGCTCAACCTCCGGATGGCGATACGGCTTTCACCGCGAACCGTCTCGGCCGCCTGTCGCAATTCGGAGTCTATCGCCTTGGTAATGCGGGTGATCTCCGCGACAGGCGGGCGTGGCTCGTCTTCCGGCGGCATGTCGCCTAGGACGAGCATATCGGATACATCCTGCCAGACAATGGCATATTCGCCATTGGTGAAGTCACGGCTAAGCGTATCCAAGCGAATGTCGCCCTTTTGTTTTTCCTCTCCATGGCATTTGAGGCAATGCTCCTGGAGAAAGGGCGTTACCAGCGTGTCGAAGCCGTCTGATGCGGCAATCGGCGCGACCAAGACGGACAGGAAGATCAA
>JAYZHU010000208.1:0-7029 GCA_036166175.1 Verrucomicrobiota bacterium
GGAAGAAAAAGCAGCACAGGCATCTTGCCTGTTCCACAATTCTTCCGTGACAGACAAGATGCCTGCGCTGCTTTTAGAAACGCCCGCCCTGCCCCGATTTTCGAGAACCAAGCAGAATTTTCCCGGTCTCTTTCAACCGCGGCTTTCCTATTGTCCCGTCTGGCCACTTCCAGACGAGATTGGCATCATTAGCGTAGGTGATTGGGCCCATTCGCAACCAGACCCCTTAGCTGAACGTGATATCCAGCGATAAACAATCAGTAGACTTTGTCTAAAACCCAATGCGGACATGCCTTCGATCGTCCAAATTAGGGACAGTATAACTTGAAATCCTCCTGAAAATTCGGATCCTGCATTGACGTATGCTTTACGATCGCCCCTACATGCAATCTGACCAAAATCCTCGCACGCGGAACATGGTGCTGGGGATCATCGTTTTCAACGTGGTCATGTATGCAATCCAGCTGACCGCGGGAGAAGGCTATTTTCGGTTGTTCGCTCTCACTGCCAACGATTATGGCGGGCCAAAACTCTGGAGCTTCATCACCTACTCATTTCTCCACAGTCCCCACAATATTGGGCATATCGTGGGCAATATGATCGGCGTCTTCTTTCTTGGGAGAGCGCTATTGCCCGACCTGGGGGAAAAGCGATTTGTACAGCTCTATCTCAGCTCCGTCGTGGTTGGAGGATTCCTCTGGTTCATAGTCAGCTTCGCTTCCGGTTCTCTGGCAGTCGTGGGGGCCTCGGGAGCCGTCTTCGGACTTATAACCTGTTTCGGCCTCATGTATGCCGAGCAAGACATCTACTTGATGATGGTACTGAGAATGAAAGCTAAGATTCTCATGTACATCTCCCTCGGCATCGCCGCCTTCGGGTTCATTTTTCTGGAACTTCTCAATGGAACTGGAGTGGCTCACTCCGCTCACCTTGGAGGCATGCTGGGCGGGTATCTCTTTTACAAACTGGTCTATCTAAGGGATCCAAAAGGTGGCCGTTGCGACAACTTCAAGATCCCGGATTGGTTCAAGCAGAAAGAAAAGATATCAAAAGCAAAAGCCTACCCTTATAAAGTCAACATAGCTCCGCCAAAAGACATGAAAAAGGAGGTCGACCGCATTTTGGACAAGATTAACAGCAAGGGCTTCGGCTCATTAACCGACGACGAGAAGAAGATCCTCGACCAAGCAGGCGATCTTCTGAAGAAAAGATAACTAGAGGTAACGCCTCTTCCGTTGGCTTTGCTGACGGACCACATCCACCAGCATACACTTTACTCTGCCAGCGCATCTAGAACAGCAAGCGAAACTCAAACCAACGCTACATGATCAGATCTACCGTTTTCCTTTTCTCACTCCTTGCGAGCCTCCTAATACCTGGCGCATTTGGACTAACCGAAAAGGAGCCTTTGGTCGATTTGTCCGACCTTCCTGAAATCGCCCCGACCGATCTCATGTCCCAGGAGACGATGCGGGTCATAGAAATGTTGGAGACCCTGCACTTCAACAACGCCGAAATCTCTGACGAAACCTTTATCGAGCTTATTCGAGAGTTCATGGGCCGGCTCGATTACAATCGGCTCTATTTCCTCAAGTCGGATGAGGAGAGTTTCATCGATACTTACGGTTCCCGTTTGAGCATGCAAATGAGGCACAAAGGCAATCTCGACGCTGCCTTCACGATTTACGAGCGCTACCGCGTTATCGCCATCCAACGCATCCATTGGATTTTGGAAAAGCTGGAGGAGGAATGGACGTTCGACGGCGAAGAAGAGTACATGTACGATCGCAGCGAAAGCCCTTGGCCAGCAAATATCGAAGAAGCCAATGGCCTTTGGGTGAAACGCCTCAAGCAAGAGATGCTGCAGGAGTTGCTAAACGAGAAGACCGTCGAAGAAGCGAAGGAACGCATCACTAAGCGATACGAGCGGCAACTGCGCAGTATCAAAGAGTTCGGTTCTAGTGACGTGCAGGAAGCATTTCTCACTAGCCTCACCCATATATTCGATCCGCACTCGACGTTCTTTTCCTCAGACACATTTGAAGATTTCAGCATCCACATGCGCCTGTCTCTCGTGGGAATCGGGGCCTTGCTCAGCGAGGAAGACGGGTATTGTGTAATCAAAGAGCTGATACCTGGTGGACCTGCTAAGAACACTACCGATCTGAAAGCGAACGATCGTATAGTAGCGGTCGCTCAAGGAGAAGACGAACCGGTAGACATCGTCGACATGGGGCTTCGTAAGGTTGTCGATAAAATCCGCGGCGAAAAAGGCAGCGTTGTCAAACTCACGATCATTCCCGCCGACGCTGTAGACGAATCAGAAAGACGAGTCGTCAGTATCGTCCGCGACACCGTTCGCATCAACTCCAGCCGCAGCGAAGGCGAAATTTACCAAGTGCCCATAGACAACGGGACCACAATGCCCGTTGGCGTAATTGATATTCCCAGCTTTTACGGATCTGAAGAAATCGATGATCAGGGACGTCGCATTGTAACAAGCGTTACAGCCGACGTCGAGGAACTGGTCATGAAAATGAATGACGCTGGCGTTCAGGCCATCGTGCTCGATCTGAGAAGAAACGGCGGCGGATTGCTCAACGAAGCCGTGGACATGACCGGACTCTTTATTTCGCGAGGCCCTGTCGTGCAGGTTAAGGATTCTTACGACAAAGTACTCGCTCGTTCGGATCGTAACCCGAAAGTCGTCTACCACGGACCACTAGCCGTCCTCACTTCACGCCACAGCGCTTCAGCATCCGAAATTCTTGCCGGAGCCCTGCAAAACTATGGGCGAGCCTTGGTAATCGGCAATGACAGTACTCACGGCAAAGGGACCGTACAGCAGGTTCTTCCTCTAGAGGACTACGTTCTGCGGGCCTACAATTCCCAAAACAAGGCTGGGGCCGCTAAGCTTACTATTCAAAAGTACTACTTGCCCAATGGATTCTCCGTCCAACGCAAAGGTGTCGTATCCGACATATCACTACCTTCAGTAGCTGATATCACAGCCGTTGGCGAAGCCGATTTGGACAATGCCCTGCCATGGGACTACATCAAGCCTGCACGGTTTTTTGTAGAGATGACTCTCAAAAAGCCGTTCATAGATGCGCTGAAAACGCAAAGCGAAAGCCGACGAATAAGACTCGATGAATTCGATTTTCTCCGTGAGCGTATCGACTGGTATCGAGATCGCGATGAGCAGAAAACGATTTCCCTCAACTTGGAGGAACGGAAGCGTATGATGGATGAAGATCAGGATTTCATTGACGCCATGGAAGATCGTCAACGAGCTCTCGCGGAACTGAACTTCGACTCCTCGGAAATCAAACTCGACGCAGTTCTCGCCGAAGAATCGGAGAACACTGTGGAAGAGGAGACGCCGCCCGATCTTTCTCAAAGCGATTCCGCTCCTACTGACAGCGACAGCGAGTTGGCTTCCAACAACGATCTTACAGTAGATCAAGAGACGGATGTTGAGGCTGTAAACGACACCGATGAGGAAGAGGAAGAACCCGTCCCAGAATTCGATATTCAACTACGGGAAGCGCTTCGCATAATGGTAGACGCTGTAGAGGCATCGCCAAATACCAATGACTGGAAACAGCCCGCACTGCCATTGGCATCCTCTAAATCGCGGTTCAACAAGTTGCTCAACTAGAGCTTTGCCTATTTCACCGCGTGGATGAAGCGCGGGCGATCCGCCCAGTCCAAGATACCTTCGAAGGATTGAAATCCGGCATTCGAGCAAGCGTCGAGCAGCTGTTCGTGCTGGTCGATCCCCGTCTCTAGCCAAAGCGACCCCGAGGGCTCAAGGTACTCGATAGACTCGCTTATTATTTTAAGGGCGTCCTCCATTCCATCATTTCCAGAAAGCAACGCCGATGTTGGCTCGAAGTCTCTAACTTCCGGCTCCACAGTCTCCAGATCTGAATCCGTCAAATAGGGAGGATTGGATACCACTAGCCTGAAGGGGCCCTTTCCCTTCAACGATTCAAACCAATGGGATCGAACCAGTTCAATTCGATTTTGCAGGCCGTTCCCCAACGCGTTCTCCTGGGCCAGGTCCAAGGCATCTTGACTCGCGTCGGTCGCGACAATTTTAGAGCAGGGAAAACGCATAGCCAAAGCAAGAGCTATGGACCCTGTGCCTGTACCCAGATCTAGAATGCTGAATAATTCGTCAATCTCGGGGCCAAGATCCACGATATAGTCGATAAGTTGCTCAGTTTCAGGCCGAGGAATTAGAGCCCGCTGGTCGCACTTGATAAGCAGGTCGTGAAATTGAGTTTCGCCCACTATGTACTGTAGTGGTTCGCGCTTACCCCGGCGCGAAACGAGGTCGCGCATCAAATCCAACTCCGCTGGCTGCAACGGTCTGTCGAATTGCATGTAAAGCTCCATTCGCCCTATATTAAGGGCATGGGCGGCCAGCCATTCCGCATTTAATCTTGGACTTTCGACCGACTTGCGCTCCAGGAAATCCGCGCTTTTCCGCACGACATCCAATACTGTCAGACGATCGCCCATTTTCGCTACGATCCGGTCTGGGATGTCATCAACGCTTCAATCTTCAACTTCTGGTCTTCAGCCTGCAAGGCTTCGATTACCTCGTCCAGCTCCCCTTCCATTACCTGAGGCAGGCTGTGAATAGTCAGGCCGATTCGGTGATCTGTCAGTCGGCTTTGCGGGAAATTGTAGGTTCGTATTCTTTCGCTTCTATCGCCGGTCCCCACCTGCTTTTTACGGTTTTCCGCGTATTTGGCTCGCTCTTCCTCTTCTTTGGCCTGCAAGAGCCGAGATCGCAATACGGTCATGGCTTTGGCCTTGTTCTTGATTTGCGAGCGCTCGTCAGCGCAGTTCACGATAATCCCCGTAGGCTTGTGGAGTATCTGGACGGCCGAGTCAGTCGTGTTCACGCCTTGACCGCCGGGCCCGCTTGCCCTCGTGACAGTGATCTCCAGTTCCTGAGGATCTATTCGAACATCGACTTCCTCGGCTTCAGGAAGAACAGCTACCGTCACCGTAGATGTGTGAATGCGTCCTTGCGATTCCGTTTCCGGGACCCGTTGCACTCGATGCACCCCGCTTTCGAATTTCATCAGCTTGTATGCCTCAGGGCCTCGGATTAAGAATGCTACTTCCTTGAATCCGCTGATGCCGCTTTCGCTCGAACCCAGCTGCTCCAGGGTCCAGCCACGCCGCTCGGCCAACCTGCCATACATCCGAAAAAGGTCTCCCGCGAATAGCGAAGCCTCATCTCCCCCGGCGCCAGCCCGAATTTCCACAATCGTGTTACGCGAATCCGAATCCTCCGGCGGAATCATGGAAACCAAAATCTTCTGCTCCAGCCTTTCGATTTCAGCCTCCAGCTCTGGGAGCTCCTCCTGGGCCAATTCTTTCAGCTCTTCATCGCCTTCATCGTCCTCCAGCAGTTCTCGATGCTCGGATAATGCCGATTTCGCTCCACCCAATGCCTCGTAGTCTTCGATCAATTGCCGCATCTTCAATTGCTCGCGGGACAGCGATGCCGAACGATGGGCATCGTTGAAAAAATCGGGCTGATTCATCAGCTCGTCGATTTCTTCAATCCGTTTTTTGAAAGGGGAAATGTCCGGAAGCTCTATTGCCATGTGAAAGCAACGAGCAATGTCGCCTCGTTTCGGAAACTGCAAATCGAATTTAACAGCGGGGCAAATTGCCATTGCAGTGCTAGGCACTTCCTCTTTGCTACCGATCATGCCGCAACGACTGTTCACCCAGAACAGAATCGCTCTCATCTGGGATTTCGACAAAACGCTCATTCCGGGCTACATGCAGCAGCCCATATTCGAGCGCTTCAATATCGACGAAAGCCGGTTTTGGGAGGAGACCAATTCTCTAGCCGACCGCTATACCAAGCGGGGATACAGCGTTTCAGGCGAAATTCTCTATCTGAATCATTTGCTCACCTACGCGCGAAATGGAAAGCTCAATGGCCTGAACAACGGTATACTGAGGGAACTGGGAGCCGAAATCGAATTCTACGAGGGGCTTCCCGAGTTCTTTCAAGAGCTCCGAGAAGAGACGCGCTCGAAACCTGAATACGCTAAGCACGAAATCGAGGTCGAACACTACATCGTCAGCACGGGATTGGCAGAAATGATTCGCGGCAGCAAGATAGCCCCCTTCGTCGAGGGAATCTGGGGATGCGAGTTTATCGAGAACCCTTTGCTTCCCGGTTTCCTGGATCAAGATGAGCTCCCAGTAGAAACCGAGATGGAGATCAGTCAAATTGGCATGATGGTCGACAACACGACTAAGACGAGGGCCCTATTCGAGATCAACAAGGGCTCCAACAAAGACCACGGCATCGATGTAAATGCCAAGATGGCCCATGAGGATCGTCGAATACCTTTTCAGAATATGATCTACATCGCGGATGGTCCCAGCGATGTGCCAAGCTTCTCGGTAGTTCGCAAATTCGGCGGCAAAGCCTACGCGGTTTACAAGCCCAGCAACGATGCCGAATTCGCTCAAAACGATTTGCTCCTGCAAACCAATCGCATTCACGCCTACGGCCCAGCCCGCTATAGAAGTGATTCCAATACCTCCATGTGGCTTCGCCTCCACACGCGAAAAATTTGCGACAGGATCGTGGCCGATCGGGAATTGAATTTCGCTCGGCGGATTTCCGATCCACCGAAACACCTAAAAGACGAGCCTCAGGGATCCGAGGAAGGCTTAGATCAAGAGTCTCAGGGCGACTTGGAATTGGACGAAAATGCGCCGAACTAGTCGCTTCCTCCTTCGACAGAGAAACTCTCCGCGAGTCGCTATCGCCAAAAGAATCGGGAAATACTTGAAATTGAAAATGCTCTTATCTAAATACGTCCCCCTCTTATTATCCCAATCTAGTCTAGAAACATTCCTTCTGTCCACGAGTCGGGTAAAATCACGGAAAATCAGATCCTTCACTGGAACCTAATCTTGCTTGGCGAATCTATTTCCGCTCCCTTAATATCAAGAATATCTCCACCTATGGTTGCT
>JAYZHU010000209.1:0-10742 GCA_036166175.1 Verrucomicrobiota bacterium
AGTTGAAGATTTGATGAAAGTACGACGGGATAGCTTGCTCATGGGGGCGATCGTGTCCGCGTTGATCAAAAATTCAATTTCTTTATTCCATGTGTGCAAATACCTTGAAGGTCCGAACGGGCGCAGCCAAGCAATCGCGCATAGGCATCAACTCAAGCTCACCCGGAGGTCGAGCTCCACCTCTCTCGAACTCGGCTAAGGGCGGGACGCGACGTCCTCGTGCGTTCATTTCTCTATTCTCTAGTTGAGTTGGCGCCAATGCCCAATTGCGGGCGCGGAGACTGTCGCTTCGTTACGGGTTTTAGGAGCGGCTTTAGGCCGCGATTTCCATTGCATTAACCATAAGGTACCGCCCTGACATATCGGTGCTCCTACGCTCGACTGCCAGGATAGGTTGCTTAGCTCTGTTATTTAGAATCGAGCAGCGACCACACCTGGAAATTGCGGTAGCGAAAATGAGTCCACTGCATCTGCCGCAATGAAATTCTCCCAGAGCTCAACGGAGGCCCATTGATTTCGCCGTTGTCGCTCCAATCGATGATAAGGCGGTCATCGAGGAATAGCCGTATATGCTCGTCATCTTTGATTAGCGTAATCTTGTGGTCGCGATCACTCTTATGGTGGATGCCGGGCGGTCCTTCACTGACGATATTCTTGCCCGGGTTCTTCCGCAAGCGGGCAACGGCTCTTGCCGGAAACTTGGGATTATGGGCGTAATAGGAAATATGATAGTTTTGTAAGAACCCGTTATTGTAATGGCTAAATGTCCCATCGCGTTTTGGTAATGAAGAATCCATGACGTCTTGGCCTTCTAGTCCTGTCGCCGCGAAAAAAACGATGCACAATCCGGCGTCCAAATGCAGATTCTGCATTTCCCATTGAGCCATGAAGTTGGAGGGCAGTGTTTTGGGACACCAATATACGTGATGCATCTCTTCGTTTGGCGACCGCATTTCCATCCAACCATCCTTGAACTCCACTTGGCCAGGACCCTCCATAATCCAGCCCTCGACACTCGCTTCGGTATCCATCGCTGAATGATAAATAAGCTTATCTTGCTCCACTCCAAAATCGGTAGGCGTTTGGCCCAAACAGAGCGAAACGGAGAGCATGACCATGAGTGAGAGAATTTTAGCAATGCCAATGGGCTGAGGCATGGGATCCATGGATGAGAGGTAATTTTGCTCGATGAATATGCAATCGAAATGGGCTCGATTAATCTGATTGGAATCCGAATTTCCGGACATTACCTGATTGCCGAGAATAAGCTAGGGTATTGGCTTGAAATGAGCCATGTCGGAAAAAGAAAGCGATACGGAAAACCTGGGTGAGGACCAGAAACCCCGATCGCTTTTGTAAGCGACCGCTTCCTTGACCGGAAACGATTTCTTTCCAGCTCCAGTAAAGAGCCTTGCGGAAGTTCTGGGCGTATCCGCTTCCTGGGTGACAATTTATCGGCCCGAAGAACATCGGCTCAATTCGTTGCCGTTTGGGTTGATGGTTCTTTTGTCGAAGAGTACAGCTACGACGTTAAAGGGAAGCCTTGTCGAGTCCTGAGGCATTGCCCACTTTAAAGATCGCGTTGTGGAGCTGTTTCCTAGGGATCCTGATCTCAAGCCATTGCATGCGGTCAGTTATACCGGGCCTCCGTTTCTCGACTCTCAAGGAAATCTAATCGGCCACCGATACTAAGCCAATGCCCGACGAGGATGATCTTTATCCGATCTTCGAGCTGTTTTCGATTCGAGCTAGGTTTCCCCCTTCCCGGACTAGATCCTGACCGCTATGTTGGCGACAGCCCGCAGGTGGATGTCGATGGCAAGGTCACAGTCTACTACTTTTGGGCCCATTGGTGCGGCAGTTCGAAACGTCAAAAACCAGCCCTTATCAAGCCTCACGAGTGTTTTGCTGACCAGGGCCTTGCTGTCATCGGGCCGACGAAACTCTTCGACTTCGCGAGTTCCCGTAAGAAGCAAGCCCCCGAAAGCGAAGAGCTCGCTCACATGGAAGGCCCATGGCAGAAGAAGAATCTTCTCCCGGAGTGGATGTCGAAGCCGCTGAACCAAAGCTACTTCAACGACTTTGGCGTCTCGACAACGCCAACGATGTTGGTTGCGGACCGGGAAGGTGTCGTGTGCCTCTACCAACCAGGCTCAATGACGCTCGATGAGCTCGAAGCCGCCGTCAAACCGCTGTTGTGACGAAAGATTTCGGCTTGTGCACCAGAACTGATCACGTGATCAAGTTTATTGCACAGCAACTCTCTGGTCTAACTACGGGTTGAGGCTTGCCTCAGAGATTTTTACAGTGCAGGTGAGGATACCCCCGGGGTGGGGATTATGGTCACTGACAAACCACGGCCATTGGAATACGAGGAACTGCAATCAGAATGAGTATCAGCGCGGGAGGAAGCCAATTACCGGAACAGGAGGCGGATGTCTCCAAATTGTTGGCAGACTATCAGCTACCTGAATCTTTGGGCTTTGGCGTAGAGATGGCTCCGGTTATGTATCGGGCAGACTACATGGACGGAAAATGGCAGAGCGGCGCTTTGGTTCCGTTTGCCGATGTTCCGGTCAATCCTGCTTCTACAGCCCTGCAGTTCGGCCAGCAATGCTTCGAAGGAATGAAAGCCTATCAGGTTGAATCGGCAGACCCGACGCTGTTCCGGCCAAATCTGAATTTCCGGCGATTCCGAAAGTCGGCACGTAGATTGTGCATGCCGGAAGTGTCCTCATCGCTGTTCTCAGAGGCTCTTAGCAGTATTACAAAAGCGATGCGGCCCTTCATTCCGAGTGGGGCAGGGCAGTCTCTTTATCTCCGCCCAACCCTATTCGGTCTCGATCCTCACTTCGCAGTTAAGGGCTCTGAAAGATTCGCATTCCTGGTATTGGCTAGCCCATCGGATGCTTATTACGCCGATCCTATTCGGGTGATGGTGGAACGCGAAGATTGTCGGGCGGCTGTGGGCGGTACCGGAGCCGAAAAGGTAGGCGGCAATTACGGGGCTTCTTTGCTGGCGACGGAGAGATGTATCCAGAAAGGCTTTCATCAGTCATTGTGGCTCGACCCGAAATCGCGCTGCAATATCGAAGAGCTATCGGCGATGAACTTCATGGCGGTTGTTGATGGAGCGTTGTGCACACCGACGCTCAGCGGGTCCATTCTTGATGGAGTTACGCGGGATGCCATTTTAGATATTGCCCGTTATAACAGTATCGAAGCAAAGGATACGGTCATGCCCGCTGACGAGCTTTTGGAAAATATCGAGTCAGGTCGCTGCAGCGAGGCCTTTGCTTGTGGGACCGGTGCGATCGTTTGCCCTATCTCGGCTATCGGTGAGGCTGACGGCAAGGAGTATCCGCTGCCCAAAGTGAATCAGATGGCCATGACGCTCCGAAGCGCTTTGCTTGATATTCAGGAGAGCCGGGTTCCGGATCCATACGGCTGGGTTATCGATCCGCGAGATAGAGAACCCTTGGCTGCCTTTTTGGAAAAATAAAAGATCGAAATTAGAACCCCAGTAAACGGAGCGGCTTGCCTCGCTAGAGGTTTCGCTGCGACTGCGCATTTTCGGTAATTTCGCGTATAGTCGAACGTAGGAGCGGGTTTATCCCGCGATTTTAATAAGGTTAGTCGTATAATTATCGCGGGATAAACCTACTCCTACAACCCGTATCGAACCTAGAATTCTTCGTTGGCGAGGATGAGTTGAAACGCATGCCCAAATGCGCGACGAGGCCAATAGGTATCCGCTTTGCGGATAAAAGGTTTGAATGAAGGGTATTTGTTGAACGAAACTCTTTTCGTCGGAACCTATTGATCCATAGGATCACTCAATTGTCGCGAAGCGGCAACAAGCGACAGCGATGTTAAAAATCGTCGTTCGGAGAGCCGTTTACTCTTCTCTCAAGCGGTAGAGGCGTTCGCCGGCTTTGGCGACAAAGAGGATGCCTTCGTCTTCACGGTTTTCGTAATCGGAGGGATTCAGGGTCGCCGGATCGATGTAGCCGATGTTCATGCGGCGGCATTCCTCTTCCGGGATTCCGGTGGCCAGAAATACTTTCGCCCGCATGGATTCCAAGCCGTTTTGATAGGTCCCGCGTCCAGCCACGACCGTCACGTAGGTCAATTCGCTCCAGGGGTAGTCTTTATGCTCGTCCCAATGAGCTAGGATGTAGTCGCGACAATGGAATCCGATTTTGGCTATCGTCTCGCCATGAACGGCTGAAATCTGGGTTATGTGCGGCGCGTAAATGATCACTCGGCCCCCTGCCGCTACGATCGGCTCGGTTTTATACATGCATTTTCCACCAGTCCACATGTCGTCATACATTTCTGGGCACACCGCAAAAATCGTGTCGAAGAGCTCATCGCGATATTCGATATGCACCTGAGCAGATATGTCGGCTGCCTCGGCCCAGGCCTCCTCGACAACACCGGCGTACAATCCAGCCAGTCCACCTTGTTTCTCGACCATGCAGATGGCTTTGCGTTCGATCGGGACCATCGATGCGCAGCGGTCAATTACAGCTCGAGCAGGCGTCCTCTTGCGGCCAATGGTTTCGTAGCAGGTCGCCAGACCTGCCAGCCAGTGGGAAAAGTCGATCGCTTCTGCTCCCGCGATACCGGGAAAGATGTACTTGTTGCCGCCAGAGAACCCTGCAATTTCGTGGGGAAAGACGGGGCCACAGATAAGGAGCAGGTCGTAGTCACGCACCATGCGATTGCACTTAACTGACAAGGTTTGCTCGAAGCGGCCTTCGCTGATCTGACAGATTTCTTCCGACGTCATTACGCCGATTTCGGTGAGCTGCTCGGGATCGTCCCAGGCGTGGTTGAAAAAACGAGCTTTCGAGTAGACCGTTTGCTGTTCGTCGGGCTGAATGCCGACACGCTCGCAAATCTGCTCCTCGCTCATTGGAAGGTGGGTGCCCAGGGCGATTATAAAGTCGAGGAGCTCGACCCGACCAGCCAGCCGATCGTAGATGATGGGGAATAACACATCCAAGGGGCAGGTTCGCGTTCCATCGGGGATCGCGATTAGCAGCTTCTTGTTATCCAGATCCCAATTGGAGAAGGCATCGTCCAATACGGACTTGATCTCTTCATGCGAGAGCAGCCGATCTGCGAAGCCGATTCCGGCTAGCGCTGAAGTCGCTGGGGAATTTTCTGTGTTTGTTTCCATTCGTAGGTATGCTGGACGGCCAAAATCGCTTTATCAAGCCGAGAGAGGGTTCACTGTTAACGCATCCGTTTGACGAATCTTTGGTTAAGGTTGACGGTCCGTTGGCGGCCCATTCTTAGAATCATCGTTCAATTTCGCTTGCCCAATATTCAGGTAAGCCCAGAGCACGGCGATCAAGGGCGTTAGCAGGTTGAAGAATGCGTATGGGAGATAGGCCAGGGGATTGACCATAAGCACGCTCATCATGGTTGCGCCGCAGGTGTTCCAGGGTACTAGTGGCGAGCTGAGCGTTCCGCTATCCTCGATGGTTCGAGAGAGATTCTTAGCTTCCAGATTGCGTTGTCGATAGGCATCTCGGTACATGCGTCCGGGGACGATTATCGACAAGTACTGATCGGGAGCCACTATGTTGGTGGCGATAGAAGTTCCCACGGTCGCAGCCACCAGATTCCCGGCTCCGTGAACGCCTTTCAGAATGGAGGAAGCAACGCTTTCCAGCATACGGGCTCCCTCCATGATGCCCCCGAGACTTAAGGCGCAAAGTATCAGAGAAACCGTCCACATCATATTGTCGAGGCCGCCGCCAGATAGCAGTTCGTCCATCGATTCCAAACCGGTGGAGGACTCGTATCCATAATGCATGACGCCAATTAGTTCAGTTACTCGAACATCTTGTAAGGATATGGCGAGAATTGCTCCAGTCCCGACCGCTGCTACCAATGCGGGAAGTACAGTGACGCGCATGACGCTCAAGACGATAACGACAGTTGGGGCCAAGAGCAGGAGGGGACTCAGCTTAAATTGGTTGGATAGCGCTTCTTGCATTTGCAGAACCTCTCCTGACGAAATATCTGACTGATCGCTGAAGTATCCTATAATTGAATATAAAACCAGAGAAATGGCGAATGCGGGGGCGGTTGTATAGACCATGTGCCGAATATGGTCGAACAGTTCCACCCCGGTAACCGCTGGCGCCAGATTAGTGGAATCGCTAAGCGGCGACATTTTGTCGCCGAAGTACGCTCCCGATACGATAGCCCCTGCCACCATAGCGGGCTGCAAGGTTAGCCCGTTGCCTACGCCCATCAGAGCCACGCCGACTGTGCTTGCGGTAGTCCAGGAACTGCCGGTGGCGATTGAAAGTACGGCACAGATCGCACATGCGGCGGGCAAAAAAGCCCTGGGATTGAGAAGCTCTAGCCCCAGTGAGATGAGAAAAGGCACGACACCGGCAATAATCCATACGGCGATGAGGATACCGATCACCAACAAGATGATAATGGCTTTCGCTCCAACACCGATGCCGCGCAGCATTCCTCTTTCCAACGCTACCCAAGACGCGCCGTGCCACCGGGCAACTAGAGCTGCAACGATAGCAGTCAAGATCAGCGGTATGTGCGGATCTTTCCCGAAAACGATTATTGTCACGCCCATCGAAATCAGCAGAAACGCGATCGGTATCAGGGCTACCCAGAGTGGTGGCAGAACTACGGGCGATTCACTGCTAGGTTCGCTCATTGACTGACGCTCCCGAGCATTTCCATGACGCTTTCCATCGGCAATGCATGGACGGTGTTTCCATTTATCCCCTCCATGGTTTCCGCAGCTACGAGAGCGTTGAGGATGGCTTCTTCGGTTGCTTGTACAGTGGCGAGAAACAATTGATCGATGGACGCATTGTTTAGCATGGTTACACCTCTAAGCTCCTCGTTTGCGGTCGTCTTTATCTCGGCGGTGCTGAAGGCCAGAAAAAAGTCGCCCGATGAGTTAGCTCCATAGCCCCCGGTGCGGCCGATGCCGAGCGGGACGCGGTTGCAAAGGCGTCTTAGTTGATGCGGTAAGAGCGGGGCATCGGTGGCGATGACAACCAATATCGAATTCCCTTCAGAGGTAGCGTTTACCCGATCATACTCGGGCATCAAGTCCGTCAGTTGCAGCCCCACGCGAACCCCTGCGACCGTCAGGTCCTCTCTGCGCCCGTAGTTTGCTTGAACGATGGCGCCGAGCGTGTATCCGCTACTCGTGATGCGGGAGGCTGTCCCGATTCCGCTTTTAAAGCGATGGCAAACCATTCCCGTTCCACCTCCAACATTGCCTTCAGGCACGGGCCCGCCTCGAGCCCCATCGAGGGCTTCGAAGACGTGCTTTCGCTTCACGTGGTGACCGTGGATATCGTTCAGGCGCCCGTCCCAGGTCTCTCCGATAACCGGCAAGGAAGCCCATCCTGTCTGGCTATCTGATCCGTGAAAACTCCGCTCCCGCCTCCACTGTATGGAAGCCTCGTATACAGTGCCGACGCTATGCGTATTGGTAAAAAGAATGGGCTCCTCCAAAAAACCAGACTCATCGATCCACGCGGTCCCCGTCAATTCGCCATTGCCATTGAGAGTAGCGTGGGAGGCGAATACAGGCCGATGCTTGCGGCCGGTTGGCAGGATGGCCGTGACTCCCGTGCGCACGGGCCCCTTTCCAATACTTAGACGACCAGAGCCTTTGATGATTGTGCTGTTCCCGACCTCGACTCCAGATACATCGGTTATGGCATTGAGCTCTCCTGGGGCGCCCTCGAATGGGATGCCCCATTCGCGAGCCCGTTTAGCCTCTGCGAAGCCCAGGTGGGTCGCCATAAAAATTGGGAAAGTGCTAACAATCCAAGGTCTTATCATGCGTTATGCGTATCCAAAATATGGGAGAATTTTTAAATGAATCTATTTCAGCCCAGCTTCCATGGCTTCCGGTAGGGGACTGCCTTCAAGAGTCGGTCCGCTTCCTCGTCTCCGATAATGGTCTCCGTTTTCGGATCCCATTTAAGCGGCCTGCCGACCGCTTGGGAAACGATGCCAAGGTGGCCAGGGGTAATGGAGCGGTGCCCGACCTCTGCTGGAGCGATGCAGGATTTACGCGATCGGACGCATTCAATGAAATTACGTGTATGATTATTGGATACATCTGCTTTGATTTTACCTCTATTAAAGGATTCGCGAAGAAATTCCGGATTGGAGGCTTGCATGGATTTTCGGGATATATGTACCCAGCCGTTTTCGCCGACCCACTTAACTCCGATAGCGTGTTTGTCGGATATGGATGATTTGATCCCGTTTTTGTATCGGCAGCGAATGTCGTAGTTCACAGCGGTGTTGTAGACATCCGTTTGAGGAAAGGTCCAGCCGATGGCCTCCACCTCTACGGGTCCACCGTAATCCATGCCGATTCCCCAATGAGCGACATCGTTGTGATGCCCAATCCAATCCATGATTTGGCCACCACCGTATGCGTCATGAAAACGCCAATACCGGTGATGCCGAGCGAAGATGTAAGGTAGTTTCTCGCTTGGCCCGCACCAAAAATCGTAGTCAAGGCCTTTAGGCGTTTTGGTGGCGACGGAAGGCTCGTTCACGGGATGGGAATGGCCTGTGGGGAGGCCAACTTCGATATTCTTAATCTTGCCCAGTAGGCCATTCATAACGATTTCGGCTCCGATACGGAATCGTGTTTGCGAGCGCTGCTGTGAGCCTACTTGATAAATGGTTCCTCTATTTGCGACCTCTCGACAGAGGGCTTGCCCTTCCGCAAAAAGATGAGTGATTGGCTTTTCGCCATAGACGTCCTTGCCGTTACGCAAGGCCTCCAGGGCGCAAAGAGCGTGCCAGTGATCGGGGGTGGCGACCATGATGGCATCGATGTCGTCGCGTGCACAAAGCTCGCGATAGTCCGCGTAGGCATCGCAGCCTGCAAAAGTCCCTAACCGTGTTGTTTCAGCATAGTGCTTTTCTACAATTTGCTTGGCGGGTTTTCGTCCGAGTGGTGTGCCTTCTCCCTTCTTGGCATCCCGATGGTGGGAATCGTGTACATCACAGACCGCCACCACCTGAACGTCCGATTCATAGAGGAAATTCCGGAGATTGGCGATTCCCTTGGAGCCCATGCCTACGGCTCCGAGGGTGATTCGATTCCCTGGCGATGTGCGGGATTGACCAAGTATGGACGAAGGAAGAATAACGGGAGCTGCTATGGCCGTCGATGCGGATTGAATGAACTGGCGGCGAGATGGAGTGGTTGGGAACATGGTGGAAGAATGGTAGCTAAGGTTGCTGATTTAGGGGCATCCCTATGCAAGAGACAAATCAATATATTCCTAGTTAGCTTTTAGGAGCGGCTTTAGGCTGCGATTTCAAAAATTGAATCATCGCGGCCTAAAGCCGCTCCTACAAACTGGAATCCCTAAGACGTTGCGACTGAATTGAACAGACAGCCCGGATTAATATTCCCGATTTGTCGGAATCCTATTCGCTGAAAGCAATCTAGAGAGCGAAGCGAGCAATGCAGAGCTGACGTCCTCGAGATACCGCTAATTCAAGGTCGGAGGTTTATCGAAACTCTGATAGCTCGACAGGCCGGTTCTCGTGGAGCGACTTCGTTGCCGCAAGGGCTACAAACAGGGCTTTGAGTCCGTCGTCGGCTGTAATGGCTGGAGGACGGTGGCCCAAGACGTTGTCTACGAAATTCTGCAGCTGGTCGATGTAGGCTTTCTCGAATCGCTCGTAGAATCCTGGGACGACGTCATGGGAAATCTCGTTTGCTTTCATTACTTGCAGCGGGGTTTCCCGATGGTAGCCGATTTGCAGGGCTCCATTGGTCCCAAAAATTTCGGAGCAGATTTCGTATCCATAAATGGCATTCCGAGAAAGGTCGATGGCTCCGATCGTACCGTCTTCAAAGTACAGGTTGACGATGGCGTTGTCGACATCGCCAATCTCACTCATTTCAGGATAAGCCAAAACGCCGCCTGTAGCGTAGACGCTCTTCACCTCGCCCATGAGCCAGCGGGCGAGATCGAAATCGTGTATACCCATGTCCACAAAAAGTCCGCCGCTATTCTCCGGCCTGAGGTAGTCCAGATCCGGTCTTTCGCGATCGCGCGAAGTCGATTTGAATTGTACGCGATTACCTATCTCACCCGAGTCGGCTTTCTCCTTGGCAGTGAGGTAGCCGCTGTCGAAGCGCCGCATGAATCCCAATTGAAAAAATACACCGGTTTCCTCGACCACATCTTTGACTTCAATGCTGCCTTTGATGCTCAAGGAGAGCGGTTTCTCGCAAAATATCTTCTTGCCTGCCCTCGCGGCATGCACGGCGACTTCGGTATGGAATTTAGTTGGCGTCACGATGACGACCGCTTCCACATTCTCATCGGCGATCAAGTCATTGTAATCCTGATACCATCTTTTAGCTCGATATTCGTGGGCGATTTGCTGAGCGACTTCTTGGCGTACATCCGACACGGCCACGAGGTTCGCATTAGGCAGACGGTTGGCGAAGTAGTCAGCATAGAGGCTGCCCAGTCTTCCGAGACCAACGACACCGATATTCAGTTTTTCGTTCATATATGAAAGCGATCCGATTTTATCAACATTAGACGCCGCTGTAGGCGTTGAATCCGCCATCCACCGGGAGTGTAATGCCGGTAATGAATCCTGATAGCGAGGAAAGCAGGAAGAGCGAAGGGCCGACTAATTCGCTTGTTTCACCAAAGCGATGCATGGGCGTTGATTCC
>JAYZHU010000210.1:0-5254 GCA_036166175.1 Verrucomicrobiota bacterium
GAGGTCGGGCCATTGGCGCCCGTGGCCATTCGGGCGTCCCGCATGTATCCATTTCAAAAAGCTCTCTTGGAAAAACTGATCTTCACCTACGCAACCCCCATGCCCTTGGAGCTGGCCAAAGAGCGGCTTCAAAAGATCCAAGAGACTGGATTCGACAAGATTCGCTTTGGCTGGGCAGGTGGAATTGAACCCGATGAACCACACTAATACCGAATTCAAGGACCCACCTTTCTAATCGATTACGACAACGTGCAAAACAAGGCTAATCACGCCCTACTGTATGGCGTGATTTCAACGGCGACTTTGAGCGCGATATTCTCAAGAAGCACTATTTGAATCACGGGCACTAGATCTAAAGCGGCATATCGCCGAATTTGGATTAGGCGTAAAGCCACGTTTTTCTATAGGCAGGGAGGACCGGCTCGGTCCTCCAATCAACCCGAGATCAACTCTCAAGTAGCGCGGCGCTTCAGCCCTCGTTTCACAAAGAATGCAATATACGCGACCTAATGGCAAGCGCTACTTTCAGAGCTTACGAAAAGGCGCTTATTACCGACTAACCGACAAACGGTTGTATTGGACTTCGGTAATCCAGCTCAGATCGTCCCAATAGCCCGTATCGTTGGGTTGCGGAAGGCCACGAGTCGTTCGTCCACGACAAATGATCTCAGTGATTTTCCGTTCTAACTCATTTGCGATCGCAAGATTCTTCGCGTACACATTTCTCTCCTCCCCAGGGTCCTTTTTCAAATTGTATAATTCGTGGCCCAGACCGCCATGCGGCATAATCAGCTTCCAATCGTCTTCCGTCACTGAAAATCGCCCTTTCATGGCGTGGTTGATTAGTGGATACCGTTTGTACTTAGACTTGTAATCGCAAAGAACCGAATAAAAGCTTTGGCTGTCCTCGCCCGCCTCATAGGGCAGTTGAGCGCCAATCATATCGGCGATGGTTCCAAGAAGATCAACCTGCCCGACCAAGCTATCCCAACTTCGGCCTGGCTCGGCGATTCCGCCAGGCCAGCGAATAAAAAAGGGCACTCGATGCCCGCCCTCATAAACCGAGCGTTTTCCCTCTTTGTAAATGCCACTGCTATCGTGGTTGAAATCGTCAATACGCTCTAACCACGATCTTTCTGGGCCGTTATCACTGCTGAAAAAGACCATGGTATTCTCATCGATTCCATTCTCTTCGAGAAAATCCAAGATACGGCCAACATGGTGATCGGTCTCCACCATGAACTCCCCATAGCCGCCCGCATTACCTTCTCCCCAAAATTCTGGGCGAGGAGCGACGGGATAGTGCGGCGACGTGACAGCCAAGTAGAGGAAGAACGGTTTTCCGTCCCTAGCGTCGTCGAGCTTTCCTTTCATCCACTCAATGCCTTTGTCCGTAAAGCGCTGTAGGCACTCCGTATCCACAAAATCCGGCGCTACTTCGATTGCAGCTGCTCCGTGGAGAGCTTTGGCTTCTTCGGGTGTTTCAAAATAAGGTGGCTTAATCCGGTAATCCATATGCCGATCGTTCGGCTTTTTAGCCGTATACATAGTCGGCGGGACTTCTGCATGACGCCCTTCAATCCAGGCCAAATAGCCGTAATTCAACGAAGCCGGAATACCATAGAAATAATCGAAGCCGACGTCCAAGGGCATATCCTTAATGGGCTCATCGAAATCGCGGTTTCCCATTTCACCTGGAATATCCATTCCCAAATGCCATTTGCCTACCATGGCCGTGTGATAGCCATTTTTCTGAAGCAAAGAGGCAATCGTCATGCGATCGTTATCGATCAAAGCGGGTGTATCCGCGCCTTGAACACCCGTCTTCAACCGCGTTCGCCAGCTATAGCGACCCGTCAGCAATCCGTAGCGGGACGGTGTACACACGGAATCCGAAGAGTGTCCGTTCGTGAAGCTGATACCCTCTTTCGCCAGCTTATCCAGGTTAGGGGTCTCGAACTTGGACTCTGGATTGAGGAAGCTGGAATCTCCGAATCCCTGATCATCCGTGTAGATTAGTAGGATGTTCGGGCGTTGCGTTTGAGCGACGACGGAAGACAGAAGCAGGGCGATATAAGCGTAAGCTATGTAGTTCTTCATTGAGTCTAGTAAGTGGATAATTGAGGGAATAGTTGATCGAAGAAATTTTATTAAATATCGCGACTAGGTCGCTAGATCCTTCGCTATTGCTTCAGGCCAAGATCGCTGCTTCGCATCGGTAAGTTCGAAAGCTTTGTGTATTGAGCAAGAATATAAAATCATACCCTCGGTAGCACCGAGGATCCTGCCCCGAAACCTAGTGAGGGGTCTAGTGAGTTCACGAACGATGTTAAAACAAATACTCAATCGTTAGGATCGACCAGATTTCTCCAATCAGGATAAGTCGGACGGCGCTCGGAATAGCGCTGGCCTTTTACCGTGGGAGCAGGAGGGGTTTCTTCCAAGAAGGCTTGCAGTTTCTCGCGAATGACTTCCGCCCGTTCACCCGCTTCCCCGATGGCCAGGTCGTTCGCCTCTTTTAGATCCTTGGGCACTTCGTAGAACCGTCCATCTCGGTAGAGCTTGAAGCGCTCCGTACGGGCGAATTGAGCGGGCGTCTTATTCCAGTAAGGCTGATAATGAGTGAATACCCACTCCCGAGGATTACCGTCCTCCCCTATCAGTCGCGGATAGAAACTGCGTCCGTCTATGGGGTCGCTATCGCCAAGTTCTACCCCAGCCGCATCAGCCAAGGTAGCGTAGAAATCCGTGAAATCTATCAAGTCGTCCAGCGCCTGCACTCCTGGAGTTTGCCCTTTCCAGTATGCGACGAATGGAACATGAGTACCCATATTAGTCGGTCCACCTTTCCCGCCTTTGATATCCATACCATTCCAGCGGGAAACGATCGGGGTGCCCGTGCCATTGTCCGCAGTGAAGAGAATAATGGTGTTTTCAGCGATCCCTAGAGTTTCCGTCTTGTCAACGATCTTGCCGATTATCTTATCCATGTAATTCACCATGGATACAAAATGCTCCTTGTTGCGTGGCCTATCCCACTCATTGGCAGTCGCCTTTGGGGCATCGCCAATGGTGTCTGGCGTGGGCACGAACGGATCGTGAACAAGGACCATCGGATAGTAGGCAAAAAATGGCGTGTCCCGATTGCGTTCCATGAATTCGCACAAGTAGTCGCTCATCTGGTCCGGCCCATAGGCCCCCGCGTTTTCTTCCTTGGTTATGAACTTGCCATTAGTTTCAATTGGAGGATTCCAAAACCGTTCGCCCCCAATCTTGCCACTCTTGCCCGTGGTCAATTGCCAGAGAAAGTATTCATGAAATCCCGCTTTCACCGGGCGCGAATTATCATCATGCCCTGGCATTAAGTTATACAGGCCATTGAGCTGCCATTTTCCGACTATCGCGGTCCGGTAGCCCGCTTCCTGCATCAGATGGCCAAAGGTTTTGTCGTTAGGATTCAAGTAGCCGAAATGCGTGTAATTGCGAAAATTATACTGGCCCGTCATGAGTTTAACTCGAGAGGGCGTGCAGATAGGCGTGGAGAAGCAATTTTTGAAAAGTAGGCCTTTAGAAGCCATTTCATCGATTCGAGGCGTCTCGTAGTCCTCCGCCCCGTAGCAACCTATGGCCTCCCAGCTCACATCATCGGCCATTATAAGAACCACGTTGGGCTGGTCTCCGGGATCGCGCGGCGGTTCGGCCTGAGCGGAAAACCCAATTGCTAAAGCGATTAGAGAAACGAGACGCTTGGGGGAGAACGCTTTCATGGAGACACATAAGAATAAGAAAGATGAAAAGATCGATCCCTTTTTCACGACCCACCTTTTTAGAATGCTCCTATCAAACTGGATCTCTATCCATCTGCCAAATCGCAAGAATCGACTAACTCTCCTCGTTGGGGATCAGCCCTAGGATCGGAATACACTCTTGGATCGGGACAAGGCGGCGTAGCTTTCACGCCCTCAACCGAAATAATTTAAATGTAGGGAGGACCGAGACGGCTGAACACCCGATCCTGGTGATTCGAAGGATCATTTTTGTCCGCAGCACGAATTTGGTCGAAGGCCACTATACGTGTTTCTTTGTGAAAAATAGTCGGCGCTTTAGATAGCTGCTTGAGGATCCGCCTTCACCATGGCTACTGCGAGACACGCAAGTAGCCCTACCATTCGGGATCAGTTCCTGCTAATTGTCCATGCCGACAACAATCGATTCGCTGTATTTGAATTCGCCGGTGAAAGCGTCGTAGTACTTGAAAATCACGTGTGGATGCGGATAGGCTATCCAACGGGTATCGCCTCTTTGTATCGGACTGTTGAATACGTTATTCACTTGCACTACGCAGTAGTGGGGATGCGTCCGCTCCCGGCGTGGGGTATCGGGATAAACATAGGTCGACCAGCGAACGTCGCACTCTCTAGGTCCATACTTGAACTTCCCATTGATTGGCCGATTTCCTTCATCGTCCACGGGAACATGGTTAACGGAATTCCCTGGACCCGATGCGAATTCCCAAACGTTGTTCAGCACTTTGATGGCGAATGAATTGTGCAAATCGCCCGTCAGCATGAAGAATTGCTTGGGGCTATTGGCCTCGAAGAAATCGATTAGGTCCTCGCGTTCCTCGAGGAACACTGTCCAGGCATCATCCTTCTTGAGCTTCGTATTGAAGTCGGTTCCGCCCCCACTTCCCACGTGCGGGATCATAAAGTCCACGCTAGAAGCCATGAAAAAGAAATCCGCGTCCGAGTTACTGATGCTGTCTTTAAGCCACTGCAACTGTTGTTTGCCCAAAATAGTAGCCCCCGGTTTATCCGGATTGTCGACATCGTGCAGCGATCGATGAGATCGCGTATCGAGCATGAAAAATTCGCAATTAGCTACCCGAAACGAACCGTAAGAACGCCGACCAACAGAGTAATTCGCTTCCCCATCGGCACGCCCCGCGGGCGATATCTTTAGGCGATTGCGGTCGACCACCTCGACAATATCATAAACGCCGGCATTGGGATCGCCCGGAATCTGATCCAAATCCATCGCTTGAATACCGGCGGGGGGCGGGCCCCAATGAACGACCAGGTTGGCATGGTCCTCAAGGTCCATAGTCGAGAAATTCGCGTTGGGATCGTAGAGGATGTCGCTCTCCTCTTGGAATCTTCCCACTCCAAACCGAGCCGGCACATCGTGAGCAACTGGATTGGCCCAACCTAGATAGTCGAACCAAGCTCGTACCGCCGTATCGCGGAAAACGGCC
>JAYZHU010000211.1:0-17962 GCA_036166175.1 Verrucomicrobiota bacterium
TTACGGTCATATTCGGGACAATACAGTGCCGGGAGAGATTTGGGATCAGGCTATAGAACACCTTCAAGAGTACCGAGCAGGGGCTAATTGACGAAGGGGTTTCTGAAAACCCCTTGCCTTTCCAGGTCTACGGAATAGCAATGCCGCGTGGAAAATGAGGATCTTTCCAGTGGCCCGAATCTAGAGGAGAGCTCGAAGATAGAGCCGATGAACAGCCGAGCGAGTTTGGCATGGGCTCGAATCGAAGACTGGGCCATCTCTATCTCACTCGGGTTGATGATGTCGCTGCCTTTGCTCGAGATCGTGTTGCGTCGGTTCAATACTAGTATCTCGGGTTCCGCCGAGCTCTTGCAGCATTTAGTCCTATTTGTGGCCATGCTCGGAGGAGCGATTGCCGCCCGCGAGAATCGTTTGCTTTCGCTTTCAACCTTTACCGCTTTTCTAACGGGTTCCTGGGCGGTGATCGCCCGTAGCTTCAGCGCTTCCCTCGCATTGTTCGTTACTGCGGTAATAGGGATAGGCTGTTTCAAATTTATCAATACGGAAGGAATTGGAGATGAGACAGTTTTTTGGGGAATTCCTGGCTGGGCGGTTATGGCTATCATGCCGATCGGGTTCGCATTGCTAGCGATCCGAATTGTCTGGTTCAGCTCTCCAAGCTGGAAATCGCGTTGGATCCCTCTTGTTGCGAGCGCTGCTCTAATAGCGTTCGCTATTTACCCTTTCGAAGAGGTTGAAAGTTTCGTATGGCCGCTGCTGATACTGCTGATTTTGGCGACGGTGGCTGGAGCGCCGCTATATGTGGCTATTGGAGGGACTGCTCTCATCATGAATTGGGGTTGGAGCGGCTACTTCCCCGAGGAGCGGGTTAGCATAACGATCGAAACTCAGGCCCAGACCCTATATGGATTCATTAGCAATCCTCTGTTGGTGACCCTGCCGCTGTTTACCTTGGCTGGCTACTTTCTCGCTCTGGGGCATTCGTCGAAGCGGCTGATACGGCTAATTCAGTCGATCTTTGGCGGTGTGCGAGGCGGGGCGGTTATTGTCACCGTGCTGGTTTGCGCTTTCTTCACGACTTTTACCGGAGCCTCGGGTGTCACCATTCTCGCTCTTGGGGGCTTGCTCATGCCAGTGCTGCAATCCGCTGGATACAACGAACGCTCCAGTATTGGCATGCTTACAGGAGCGGGATCCTTGGGAGTCCTTTTTCCACCTTGTCTTCCGTTGATCCTCTATGCCGTTGTCGCTACGAATACCAAGTTAGTAAGCCTTTCCCTAAAGGATGTATTCCTGGGTGGAGCCATCCCGGGGGCTTTGCTAGTAGTCATGACGGTCATTTGGGGCATTTGGAAACAGCCACAAACTAGTGTCGATCAGACCCCTGTTGATTGGGTGGAAGTATGGAAAGCTTTCGCGGGTGCCTTGGGGGAGCTTTTCCTGCCAATAGTGGCCCTGTTTGCTTTGTTCAGCGGTTTTGCTACGCCTATCGAAGCAGCATCTGTATCCGCTTTCTACGCGTTTATTGTCTATCTCGTTGATGCCAAAAGAGTGAGAGGCGTCAGCGTAAGAGCCGAGCTTCCTACTATAATGGCCGAGTGTGGTTTGCTTGTAGGTGGCGTCCTACTGATTCTGGGCGTAGCGATGGGGCTGACTGACTATCTGATTTTCGCGATGATCCCCGACCGTATGGTCGAGTGGGCTCAAGCGACCATCGAATCGAAGTATCTGTTTCTCCTGGCCCTAAACGGCGCGTTGATCCTCGTGGGCTGCTTAATGGATATTTTCTCCGCGATAATCGTTATTGTGCCGCTGATCGTGCCATTGGGCGTGGTTTTCGGGATCGATCCAATCCACTTGGGAATCATTTTCCTGGCGAATCTGCAATTAGGCTACTTGACGCCTCCGATCGGGATGAACCTATTCCTGGCCTCCTATCGGTTTGGGAAGCCAATGTCGGTTGTCATCAAGGCTTCGTTACCCTTATTGCTGGTCTTTGTCATCGGAGTTATATTGATAACCTATATTCCATTCCTTACCACTTGGCTTCCCAGCTTGCTGAAGAACTAGCGAGCGATGAATATCGTTTTATTTGAAGCGGATGAGGTCCATCGGCCCCTAGCTCGCCAGGATGCGCGAGCCAAGCATATTCTTAGCGTATTGCGTCGCGAAATTGGAGACACGTTTGATGCGGGCGTGATCAATGGGCCTAGGGGGAAGGCGAAAGTCGAGAGAATCGACAACGACAATCTAATTCTCGAGTTCGAGCTAAATAAAACGGATCCTCCATTGTATCCGATCGAGCTGATTGTGGGATTATCTCGACCACAGACGAACAGGAGAATCTTGCGTGAGGCGACTAGCTTAGGTGTTCGGCGTTTGTCCTTTGTTCAGACGGATAGAAGCGAGCCTTCCTATGCGGTATCGCGACTCTGGAGTTCAGGAGAATGGAAGAGGCATGTCTTGGATGGAACGGCCCAGGCCTTTGCCACAAGAATTCCTGAAGTCTTTTTTGGGAAGGCTCTTAAAGATTCGATTACCGAGCTGGCGGGGGATCTCGAGCGAATCGCTCTCGATAACTATGAATCGGACGTTCACTTAATGGATACGAGAATCGAGCATCCAAACTTCGTTTTAGCTGTGGGTTCCGAGAGGGGATGGTCTAGCGATGAGCGGAACGCGCTAAGAGCCAATGGATTCAAACTAGCCCATCTAGGTCCGCGTCCTCTGAGAACGGAAGCTGCCGTAG
This sequence comes from Verrucomicrobiota bacterium, assembly GCA_036166175.1. GTDB lineage: Bacteria > Verrucomicrobiota > Verrucomicrobiia > Opitutales > Opitutaceae > Pelagisphaera. The sequence continues at coordinate 2,750 of JAYZHU010000211.1, forward strand.
TAGCTGGACTGTCAATGATCGCAGGGCGAATTGAATCGGGTAGCTAATACAAAATACGAAGCGCGTGAGGAAATAGAGTTTCAAAGGTGTGTAGGGCTGGATCTGTAGCAGTCTGCGCGCGTCAAATAAAGTTGTACCCAATCCTACAGCCCGCGAACAAACGGTAGCTCTGTGTTTGAATGTGGTTGAGTTGCCGCCAACGCGAGCCTGCGGGAGCGAGCTTAAGTGTTACTAGACTCATCATAAGCGTCTACTCGCTCACGCTCATAGAAAAGGGCAGTGGGCTGATCGGTTCCTTTGCCAATCCTCTTTGAAAGAGTCCAGCCTTGGGCTTCGTATTCATAATTGCCTGGTGCTTCTAGGATAAACAAGCCATCTGCCCTCAGGTTTCTATCCGCGGCCCGAAAGAGATCCATTGCGATTGAATCAAGAAGCTCGTAGGGAGGATCTGCGAAAATGAGATCGAACGGCTCGCTTGAAAACGAATGTGGCTTCGTTGCATCCTTGGCAAGGACAGTGGCATTCAATCGATCTACTCCCATACTTTTAGAGACGATCGCGATATTCCTTCGGATCATTTCGCAGGCTCTGCGGCTATTTTCAACGAATGTGGCTGAGGCCGCTCCTCGACTAAGGGCTTCCAATCCGTAGGAACCTGTACCGGCAAAAAGGTCGCAGATGTCGATATTCTCAATCTGTTTTCCGAGGCTCGAGAATATGCCTTGGCGCAATCGATCAGTCGCTGGCCGATGAACCGATGACTTGGATACGCTCAAGGCCACCCCGCGCGCTTTTCCACCAGAAATGCGCATGGCGATCAGCCGATTCTTATCGATAGTCTAGACATTCGCTGACAACATTGGCTCGCTGGACGTTTTCTACCAGCTGATTATTAAGCCGATTGGTGAAATATGAATGGGCAATCATCGCGTGAATCCCAATACAAAGCCCGGTAGCGGTAGTTATCAGGGCTTCGCCAATATTGCCCGCGAGTAGCTCTGGCCTTCCCATCCCGCCGGCTGACATCGTTTGGGAGGCTCCGATCATACCGCTAACGGTCCCAAGCAATCCGATCATGAGAGAAACAGTCGCAATGACATTGATATAATGTATCCATTGGCTGACTGCGTGTTCTTCGATTTCGAACTGCTCGTGGACGGTTTCATCAAGCTTGTCGCGATCCATAAATTCAGACTCCGGTCCTATTTTCTCTAAGGCGAGCGTTAGAGCTCGCCCGAGCAAGGCGGACTCGCTTACCCGGTTTAGCTTCCAGGCGGCGATGATCTGGAGCTCCTGAATGCGAAGCTTCGCCTCGTCCGAAGGAAGTTTTTGAAGCCAGAGTTTCGCGCGCCCCAGAGAATCCTCCTCCCTCGCCGACAAAATAAAGGATTCTAGCAGGAGGGTGAAAACGGATTCATCTTCAGATCCAAGTCTTTCCAGGTAAGGTAGTCGCTTGAGCGCGAGTTTCTCTAGCAGAGCGGTTGACTGAATGGGATGGCGCTTCGAAAAACTGTCGATTGCATCTTGCCTATCAATTGAATCGGAAAATTCGATACGTTCAACGAGCTCGTTTGCAAGAAAAAGGTCCCCAGCCTCTATCGACAAAAACGCGAGTAGGGCCATCTTGGGTATTGTACTCGATACCCAATGACGACTTAGCAACGTTTGGGAAGCTAGCTGGTATTCCTTTTGATCCAGCTGCGTTTGCAGCAAGCGAATTCTGGCATGAATCCGTATCCTTACAGCGGTTGAAGCACTTTCAGTAATCCGGACTAGAATCGAGCTGGCATTATCGAATGCATTTTGCTTGGCATGAATGTCTGCTTCATGGATCCATGCGATGCTTTGCTGCTATACAGAGAGAGTGGCTTCTCGCAATCGGGCGAAGGCGTCCAGCGCCTCGGAAAAGTCGCCTTTGTTCTTAAGTGCGAGGGCGACGGTGTATTTCACGAATAGTTCTTGGCTGGAGTCGGATGTTTACTCGTCTAGGAATTGCTGAAGCGAGGAGATAGCTTGATCGAATAAGCCGGCTCTAAGAGCTGCGTATCCAGCGAATGGAGCGATTTTCGCTCCGAGGCGATTCGACTTCCATTCAGGTTCCTGGGATTAAATCGACTCGAGTTTCTGGAAGGTGCTCGCCGCCTGCAAGCAGTCGCCCTCGGCAAAGGCGTTCAACCCGCGATTAACCAGGTCTGACATGGTTTCGAATTCAACCGTTTTGGACAGCGTTAATGGCAGGATGGCAAGTGAGCACAGCGCCGCAGCATTCCGAAAGCCACTAATAGCGGCTTTCGGATTCGAGCAGACTGTTTTGTATGCGAATTCCTTGTTTAGAGGGTAACGCAAACTTAAAGGGGTAACAGGGGCTATTGAGAATTGGAGTCTTCAGACAAGCATTGAAAACAAGTTTTGGCGATCATTGAATTCGAAACGCGTAGAATCGATCAGACTAGCGGTCTCCAGCGTATCCAGATTCAATTCTTTCAGTGCCCACACGTATTCCGATGGCAGAGCAGCATCAGGATCGAATTTCTTAAAATTATCCGAGAGCCAGATCGCGGCCGTAAGGATGGCTGTTGGCCTTATGAAATGGGCGGCTCTTCTTGGGTTGGATTGCTGACGGATCGGTTGCCAGATTTCCGGTTCGAATTGCCAATGCTTCAACAGCTCAAATCCGGCTTGCAGATGGGTTAGGCCGAAATTTTCTGCCTCTGCCTCGAGCAATGCGACTCTCTCCCGCGTTTTCATCAGGTGGGTGGCCTTCCCAAGTTTTTCGAGACACAGGTTAATCGCCAGTTTCCCGATCGCGTGGAGTAATCCGGTAACGTAAGGGGCATTGAGATCGGCTCCGGCTCGTTGTGCGACAACTTCCGAGGCAACCGCGACCGCTATGCACTCATCAGCGTATTCCGTAGCGGTGACGCGATATGCCGGTAGCGCTTGATAAAAAGAATCGTGAGCAATTACGACGCTCAGTACCTTATGAACCTCGTTGAATCCGATTCGGGCAATTGCCGACTCGATATCATTCAGCTTAACCGGACAGCCGTAATAGGCGCTGTTGCTGACCCTTAGGATATGGGACGCAAGCGAAGTATCCATCTTAATGAGGGAAGCTATGTAATCCAGTCCGGTATTCTCATCTTTGATCAGTTTAGATAGTCGGGCGAAAATCTTAGGAGAGGCCGGCAGCTGGGAGGAAAATTCCAGCAACTCGGGGATCTCAACCTGACTATCTTGGGAGGGCATACGTTATCGTACAAAGGTGGACTTTGGAGAATCTTCTGTATTCGCTCTTGGGAAGCAATGCTTTCGTTAGAAAACAGCGTTGGAGCAACCTACAACGTCTTCCTTGGTTTGGAGCCAATAGTGTAGAAGAATCGTTCGTAGAATACTTTTTTGGTCTGGTTCCATTCTGGTCCAGCCATGTCGGCTAGGGGCCTCGGAACTCATCCAATCGATGACCGACCGACTGTGGATGTCTCGTCGGCCCTTTGACTCATCAGGTCCTTACGGTCAAATGGTCGGGGCGATTGGATTCGAACCAACGACCTCCTGGTCCCAAACCAGGCGCTCTACCAGGCTAAGCTACGCCCCGAAAAAAGAGGGGTCAAAAGAGGTGTAATCGTTTGGGCTGTCAAGAATATCTTGAAATCCTGGCTTAATAGGCGAACAACTATGGGAGCATTTGTCTGTGGAGCGGGATTGGTCATGATGGCCTCGTCCATGGGCACGGGAAAAGAAAACAGTATTGCCATGGATAATCTCTCCTCTGCCGATTTGGATTTGAGCTCGAAGACGCCTCTTTTCATAGGCATAGCGGCCGTAATCATAGCCCTGACTGGGGTCATTCTCGGATGGCTAGGCTTTTCCAAGGCGAATGAGCTAGAAACTCAGCTCTCGGCGATCTCCGGAGCCACGGAATCAGTGAGCAATCTGGAATCGACAGTTGAGTCGAATGGGGAAACGCTGCGAAAAGCTGCGGGCAAGATTTCATCGATAGAATCCAGCTTGGGGCGAGTGACCGATGAGGTTGAAAAGGACATCGCCTCGGTGAAGAAGAGTATGAGAACCCTGGCCATCCAGGCAGGAACGGCTCTCAAGAAAGCGGAAGCGCTGGAAAAAGCTGGTGTTAGAACGGCTCCAGTGGCCGATTCTCTACCTGCGGCTCCAGGCTCTTCCCAGACCAAGTCGGATGGAGAGCGAAACGCCGTAATTGGAGACTCGACGACGCACATAATCGAGGCAGGAGATACGTACCAGAAGCTCGGGAATCGGTACAAGGTGGGCGTCAATGACATCATTGACGCGAATCCCGGAGTCGATCCCCGACGATTGCGTATTGGCCAGGAAATCGTGATTCCGGTTTCGAAAAGCCAGTAGATATTATTCTCGCTCTGGAAATGCGTATATCGCCAGCAGCGATCGCGCTTCTTTCCTGAAACGCGACACTTCCAGCGATAAATGTCCGCTTCCAAACAACCTGACCCACCTGATGACGAAGTGCCTCATTGGGAGGAGCTGGGCTCTGAGCCAGTAGCCGATTGTCGCATTTTCGATGTGGTCTCGAAGCGGTTTCGGCATTCTTCGCGGGAAACGGAAGGGGACTTTTACGTCATCCGCACTCGGGATTGGGTAAATGTCATCCCTATCACTTCGAATTTCGAAATGGTACTGGTAAATCAATACCGGTTTGGAGTGCAGAAGAATTCATGGGAAATTCCCGGCGGCGTTATGGAATCCGGAGAAGATCCTGTCGTCGCGGGTTTGCGAGAGCTGCAGGAAGAGACGGGATTTACTTCAGAACGGGCCCGGCTTTTAGGCTCCGTTAGGCCGAATCCAGCTATTCAGAACAATGCCTGCCATATCGTATTAGCCGAGAAAGCCTCAAAAACAGCTGATTTGCAATGGGACGAGCATGAAGAGATCTCAACCAAAACTGTGCCAATCGAACGCGTTTTTGATATGGTTCAGTCCGGCGAGATCTTTCACGCGCTGGTGTTGAATGCCCTCCTGCTTTTCTACCCGGAGTGGGAAAAGATCCAGGCTCGACGTCGAAGTCGATAGGCATACGGGAAAGCCCATATCTTCAGGCAACACAGGGCAGCATGGCGATCTCTCCTTATAGCCAATATCGCCTTCGCTTATCATTTCATTCTCAGGCGCTTAGCAAAGGGTTCCTAATTGACCTTCGAGGTCTCGGCAATAAATTTCAATCAGCCTGCGGAACTACCTGATCGGATCCACACCGCTTCAGACATTCTGCTTGTACAAATCGGCGACTCGATGAAAATTCTGCACGTTCTCTTTAAATCGTCCATCGGCAAGAAAATTACGATGGCGGTGACGGGTTTTATACTTTTCGGATTTGTGATTGGCCACCTCACTGGCAACCTCCAAATCTTCGCTCACCCAGACAAGATAAATGCCTACGCCCACTTTCTTGAGGCGCTGGGCCCTGGCCTGTGGCTGATTCGGCTATTCCTTTTGGCTACGTTGGTTATTCATGTCTGGCTCGCGGCTCAGCTCACCTTGGAAAATAAAGCCGCCCGACCAGAAGGCTACCAAAATCAGATCACTATGAGGGCGACGATGGCCTCGCGATACATGCGGGTTTCAGGGGTGATAGTATTTGTATTTATCATCTATCATTTGCTCCATTTTACCGTTCGGATAACCCATGGTCTGGAAGCCTATCCGAACACGGTTTTGATCGATGGAACTCCGGTGCGCGATGTTCACTCGATGATTATACTTGGATTCCAGAATCCGCTTATTTCCATTTTCTACATTCTGGCAGTGATGCTACTCAGTTGGCACCTGAGGCATGGACTCGTTAGCATGTTCCAGTCAATTGGATGGCAGACGAGGACATGGTCCAATGCCTTGAATAAGATCGTTATAGTAGTGTGTGTCCTCTATTTTCTAGGAAACGCCTTGATCGTCGCGGCGGTCATGAACGGTCATGTGCGTATTCAAAATCCTCAAGTAGCAGGGTATGCCTGCCGGACGGATTGCGAGATTTGCGGGCTTCATAATGCGGCGACAATTGTCGAGACGGACGACGTCTCGATCGACAACCAATCCTAAGACTTTCCCAACCAATGATACTGGATTCAAAAATACCGTCGGGCCCCTTGGAGAACAAGTGGGATAAGCATATAATGGACGGCAAGCTCGTCAATCCGGCTAACAAGCGTAAATATGAAATTATTGTTGTAGGGACAGGTTTAGCCGGAGCTTCAGCAGCATCGACGTTAGCGGAATTGGGTTACTCGGTTAAAGCGTTCACATTTCACGACAGTCCGCGCCGGGCCCATTCAATCGCTGCTCAAGGCGGGATTAACGCGGCCAAGAATTACCAAAACGATGGCGATAGCGTGTATCGGCTTTTTTACGACACGGTAAAGGGGGGCGATTTCCGTTCTCGCGAGGCAAACGTGTACCGCTTGGCCCAAGTCAGTGCGAATATTATCGATCAATGCGTTGCTCTGGGTGTACCCTTCGCCCGGGAGTATGGAGGCTTGCTGGCCAACCGCTCTTTTGGCGGAGCTCAGGTTTCCCGGACTTTCTACGCTCGAGGGCAAACGGGGCAACAGCTTTTGCTCGGGGCCTACTCGGGGTTGAGCCGCCAGATCGGTCTGGGCAATATCGAGCTTTGCGCAAATCACGAAATGCTGGATTTGGTCGTCATCGATGGTCATGCCAAAGGAATTATTACGCGGAACGTAATAACCGGTTCAATCGACAAGCATTCCGCTCACGCGGTGGTTTTGGCCACGGGAGGCTACAGCAATGTCTTCTACTTGTCGACGAGCGCGATGAATTCCAATGTCACCGCCGCTTGGCGGGCCCATCGTAAAGGAGCGGCATTTGCCAATCCCTGCTATACGCAGATCCATCCGACCTGCATACCCGTATCTGGTGATTACCAATCCAAGTTGACTTTGATGTCGGAGTCGCTCCGGAATGACGGACGTATTTGGGCTCCCAAGAACCCAGGCGATAATCGTCCTGCTGACCTGATCCCGGAGAACGAGCGTGATTACTATTTGGAGCGTAAGTATCCTAGCTTCGGGAACCTGGCCCCTAGGGACATCTCATCACGCTCAGCAAAAGAGGTGTGCGATGAAGGTCGCGGAGTTGGGGAGACAGGTCTAGGGGTGTACCTGGATTTCAAGGACGCGATAGACCGTTTGGGAGAGGATGTCATTCGCGAGCGTTACGGCAATCTATTCGACATTTATCATGAAATAACGGGCGAGAGCGCGTACCAGCAGCCGATGCGGATTTATCCAGCAGTCCACTACACGATGGGTGGAGTTTGGGTGGATTACAACTTGATGAGTACGATTCCGGGATGCTTTGTGATTGGGGAAGCGAATTTTTCAGATCATGGCGCCAATCGACTGGGGGCTTCGGCGTTGATGCAAGGATTGGCTGACGGCTATTTTGTTTTGCCGTATACGATCCCCCATTACCTAGCGGAAGTTCCAAGAGAACCGGCTCCACCGGTAGACCACCCCGAATTTACCAAAGCGGAGGAAGAGGTGGTCAGTCGGACCAAGGCCCTGCTTGAGAACAACGGAAAGCAATCTGTTAACAGCTTTCACAAACGCCTGGGCAAGATCATGTGGGACAAATGCGGAATGGCCCGCAACAAGAGCGGGCTCGATGAAGCGATAAGCGAAATTCAGGCCCTGCGTCAGGAATTCGAAGAGGATGTCCGCGTTTTGGGCGCGGGAGACAACCTTAATCAGTCCCTGGAAATGGCGGGTCGCGTTGCTGACTTCTTCGAGCTGGGCGAGTTGATGTGTCGTGATGCTTTGGCTCGGGAAGAGTCTTGTGGCGGGCATTTCCGGGAGGAGCATCAATACGAGGATGGAGAAGCTTTGCGTGACGACGAAAATTTTGGGCATGTTTCGGCCTGGGAATGGAAGGGCAAAGACCAGCCGCAGGAATGCCACAAAGAAGAATTGGAGTACGAGCGCGTAAAAATGGTTACGCGAAGTTACAAGTAGAGGATTCGCGAGCGAAGAGTTTCGAAAAGCAATGAAAGTAACACTACGTGTTTGGCGGCAAAAGGACGGAAATTCCGAAGGTAAGTTCGAGGAATACGCTGCGGAGAATTTAAATTCCAACATGTCTTTTCTCGAGATGCTCGATGTCGTAAACGAGGATCTTATCGAGGAGGGAGAGGAGCCCATTGCTTTTGCCCATGACTGTCGAGAAGGCATCTGTGGGACCTGCTCTTGCATGATCAATGGTAAACCTCATGGGCCGGAAAACGGGGTGACGACATGCCAGACTTACATGAGAAGCTTCAAGGACGGCGATGTTATCTTGGTCGAACCCTTTAGGGCGAAGGCCTTCCCGGTGCAAAAGGATCTCATCACTGACCGATCCGCATTTGATTCAATCATGCAGTCGGGAGGTTACATTACCGCTCGAGCGGGAAGTTGCCAAGATGCCAACGCCCTTCCGGTTTCAAAGGAAATCGCGGATTTGGCCATGGATGCTGCTGCCTGCATCGGCTGCGGGGCCTGTGTAGCGGCCTGCAAAAACTCATCGGCAATGCTTTTCGTATCGGCAAAGGCGGGTCAGCTGAACTTGCTTCCCCAAGGCCAACCCGAAAAGGATTCACGGGTGGTTAAAATGGTCGCTGCCATGGACGAAGCTGGTTTTGGCAATTGCACCAACCAGTATGAATGTTCGGCCGCTTGCCCGAAGCTGATCAGCGAGGAGTTCATTTCCAAGATGAATCGCGATTATCTGTCGGCCAGCGTTAAAGGGCTTTTCAGCGCGAAAGCCCGGTAGGCGCGTATCGTAGTCGGGAAAGCATGGGTTTCGGACCCTTTGCAGTAGCAAACAAATTTGGGCTACTCAGTTTAGCTCTAAAAGAGTTCCAGAGCTTGAGAGCTCTCGACCACCACCCAAATTAAGCCGATTACCAAGGACCAGGCTACTAGAGCGGAAACGAGCTTTTTAAATCGCTTGGTCTTATCGTGGCGATTTAACAGGCACTGCCGGAATCCGCTTTTTTGCAGAAAGCTCACGAACTGGGCATTTTGCATCCGAAAATCGTCTGAACTGCGATCCAGCAACGCGTCGTTTCGAACGCGTTTTTTGTGGAGCAAGTCAGACGGGAAGCGAAGCATACATCGAATGAAAAGGGTTAGCCGCCTTAAATCAAGTAGTTAATCGGTGCTGGTGGCGGAGAATTCAGAAAAAGAGTGAATTTATTTCCGTTCGAAGTAAAATTCCTAGAACTTGAGTCAAGGATTGTTGCCAGACCTGCCCAGCTGATTTTAGAAATCCGAGAATGTCGAACAGCAGACGAGTAGCAATATGCGGAGCGGGGGCGTGGGGCACGGCAATGGCTTTGCACTTAGCTCGTCAGGGATGTCAGGTGGCTCTGTTACCACGCCGAGGAGAGCAATCCAGGGCAATCTGCGCATCTCGTGAGAATGGATCCTATTTGCCGGGTTTCACCTTGCCTGATGAAATTCAAGTAGCCGAACTGGAGCAGACGTCTTTGGAGGATGTTTCGGCAGTGTTCCTGGCATCGCCGTCCTACGCGCTGAAAGGTTGGCTGGAGCGGATTCGGGCAATAGGGCTAGGCAACGAAAGTCGGCTTTGCATTAGTTTGGCCAAGGGGCTAGATCTGAATACACTTGAAACGCCGTGCCAGATGATTGCCGATTCGCTGCCAGGCTCTTTGGTTGCTAGCTTGTCTGGCCCCACCTTCGCTGGAGAGGTGGCAGAAGGCAAACCGGCTGCCATGACCTTGGGTTGCGAGTCAGACGATGGGATCGTCGGCGAGATCCAGCTAGCCTTGAGTGGACCCAGCATGCGCATCTATTTGAGTCACGACTTACAGGGGGTTGAGCTAGGTGGTTGTTTGAAAAACGTATACGCGATTGCGGCAGGATGTTGCCAAGGGCTGGCGCTTGGGGACAACGCCTTGGCAGCATTATTGACCAGAGCATTGGCGGAAATGGTCCGGGTTGGAGTCGCGTTAGGGGCGAGGATGGAAACGTTTTACGGACTCAGTGGATTTGGTGATTTAGTGGCGACTTGTCACGGTGAATGGAGCCGGAATCGCACATTTGGGGAAGCGATTGCCCGAGGAAAGTCTGCCAGGGAAATCATATCGTCCCAACGTACTGCCGTAGAAGGATACCGAACGTCTCGATCATTCCATGAGATGCTAAGCCAGAAAGGAATCGAGGCCCCTATACTCGATCAAGTCTATCGGGTTCTCTACGAGGACAAACCGCCCATAGCGGCTCTGGATGATCTCATGCGCCGGGAGCTCAAAAGGGAGATTGATTAGAGTCAGTCGTCCGTCGCTCTTTTGGAATCCAGGTTCGATCTGAAGGCTGTTTTCTAAGAGCCCGTTCTCTCGAGCCCCGCTGATATGAAGGCTGGAAAACTTGCCTTCCGAACCCAATTAGCGTTCTCATAAGAAGGGTGACTTCCGAAGGCAAGCGGCGCGTACAATCTTGGATTTGTTTCGATTTCGCGAATTCGGCTTACGGGACGATTGTTGGGACCTTTGTCTATGCCACTTTATTCACGACGCAGATAGCGGCTGACGAGGCGAGTGGCACTTTTATCTGGGGGGTTGCGGTAGCGATCTCGTCAGTTTCGATTGGCCTGCTTTCGCCGGTGCTGGGAGCGATCGGGGACGCTTACAGCTGGAAGCGCCGAATGATGGGATCTTGCGTGGTCCTGTGTTCGATCGCTTCGTTCGCATTGTTCTTTCCCCTGCCAGGACAAGCTATTCTAGCCGCCATTATTTTCAGCATAGGAACTATCGCCATCGAGCTCGCGATCGTATTTAACAACGCTTTTCTTCCGGAAATCGCTCCCAAGGAGTCGCATGGCAAAGTTTCTGGGCAGGCGTTCGCTGCGGGCTATTTGGGAGGACTGCTTTGCTTGGGGCTATCGCTCATAGGATTCGTCGATACGGATTCCCCTTGGTTCGGATTCTCCAAGGATGCGGTCCAAAATGTCCGAGCAACTAGCCTAATGGCGGGCGTATGGGTATTTGTGTTCGCCTTGCCCATGCTACTTCTCGTGAAGGAAAAGCAGACCCCAAGACCCTCTCACGGTGCGGGTGAAGTCGTTAGCAACGCGATAAGCAGACTGGCGGAGACTTTTAGGCATCTGCGTTCCTACCAGAATATATTTTGGCTCTTCTTTTCTCGAATATTCTATAACGACGCTCTCGTTACCGCTTTTACCTTTGGGGCTATTTACGCAGCCGGAACATTTCAATTTTCGACGGAGCAGATTCTTGTATTTGGCGTAGCGCTAAATGTGTTTGCCGGTTTGGGGGCGTTTGGATTCTCGTTTTTGGAAGATCGTATTGGCAGTCGTAAGACGATAATTATCTCGTTGATATGTCTTTCTGTCAGCAGCGCGGCGGCGGTTTTCGTCGAAACTAAAGCGGGATTTTGGGCCTGCGCTATTGTCTTGGGAATTTTTATTGGCCCAAACCAATCAGCGAGCCGGGCATTCCTGAGCCGGATCGCTCCAGCGGATAAGGTGAACGAGTTTTTCGGGTTCTTCGCGTTTTCTGGTAAGGCGACTTCGTTCTTAGGCCCGCTTTTATGTGGAGCCTTGACCGCTACCTATGATAGCCAACGCGTAGGGATGGCTATCGTCCCAGTACTGTTTGTGATTGGGCTGGTCGTACTTGTTTTTAAGACGCGCCCACTCTATTAACCCAATCTGACCCTCAATAGCTAACGCCTGGCAGCCAAGTGACTAGTTTTGGAAATACGACTACTAGGCCCAGAGCAATGAGTTGTATCACGATAAAGGGCACGACTCCTCGATAGAGATGTTTCAGCTTAATCTCTGGCGGGCAAACGCCCTTGATATAGAAAAGGGCAAAACCGACTGGAGGCGTCAAAAAGGATGTTTGCAACGCGACGGCGCACAAGATGGCGAACCAAATCAGGGCAGGCTTCGAGGAGGCTTCCATTCCGCTGTCCGCCAGCCACGCCAGATTCATCCCCGCTATGATGGGAGCAACGATCGGCAGCATAATCATGGTGATTTCTATCCATTCTAAAAAGAAGCCGAGGAGAAAAATGATAGCCAGGATAACGAATATAGTGCCGTAGTCGCCAGATCCTACCCCGAGGATCGCATTGGCGATCATTTCATCTCCACCGAGCCGCCTGAGTACGAGAGAGAAGCAGGTGGCGCCAATGAGGATCGCTGCCAAGAATCCCATCGTACTCATGGTATCGTGGAGCGATTTGCGGAAGCTCTTCAAGTTGAGTCTCCTGTTGGATAGGGCCAATATCATCGCTCCGAGAGCTCCCATTCCACTGGATTCCGTCGGGGTTGCGATCCCTAAGAAAATCGAGCCCAGAACCAGCATGATCAGGAAAAGAGCGGGGAGGATTGCCAGTGCGGAATCGATCCAATCTCTCGGTCTAAGCTTAACGACTTCCTTAGGTTTTGGGGCGGCGGAAGGATTAAGTTGGGCGTAGACTAGGATATAAAGCAGGTATAAGCTGGAAAGCACGAGTCCGGGGAACACGGCTCCCATGAATAGATCGCCCGTAGATACGTCTAGTTGAGTAGACATCAAAATGAGCATGATGCTTGGAGGAATCAGGATCCCTAGTGTCCCGGCACTGCATACGGTTCCCGCAGCGAAGGCCGGAGCGTAGTTTACTCGCATCATCGCTGGTAGTGTTAGAGTGCCGAGCAGGACCACGGAAGCCCCTATGATTCCGGTTGAGGCGGCAAGTAGGATGCCCATGAGAGTGACGGCTAAAGCGAGTCCGCCTGATACTCGGCCTAGAATCTTCTGCTGGGCTAGCATCATTTTCTCGGCCACGCCGGAACGATCCATAATATTCCCCATGAGAATAAACATGGTAAGAGCGACTAGCAGTTCGCTTTTCATGATGCCGAAAACCCGATCGACGGTGATCGAGAACCTCAGGTAACTGAGACCTGTGTATACCCCAAATACCTGATCGAGCACGACGGCTATCGTGGTTACAGCCATTGCTGACCCGCCAAGCGAGAAGCCGACTGGAACTCCAAGAAAGAGAAGCCCAATAAAGAGTCCCATAAGGACGAAAATGAGTATTGTGCTAGGATCCATGGGCCTCCGATGGGTGGATATCGTCCTTATCGAGCAATATCAATACGAGTCGCGCCAGTGACTCTATGATGAGCAATAGGCAACTCACTGGTAGCAATCCCTTAACAATCCACAACCATGGCATACCGCCGGGATTTGGAGAGCTTTCGTTAATCGAAAAGGATTTAACCGCGTAGTCCCATCCGTGCGACATAAGAAAGGCATATATGGGTATAAGGAAGAGGGCGATGCCAACGAAATCCACAATGCGTCTCGTTTTTGCGTTGTAGCGCTGATAGACGAAATCAACCCTTACGTGTCCATCATGAGTCATCGTGTAAGATAATCCCAATACGAGAGTCGCTGAAAAAAGGTACCAGAGAGAATCTTCCAGGCGCGTGTTTGTTATCCCGAACGCGTAACGCAGTAGCACTTGAACGACTATCGCCCCTAGCAGCACTGCCATTGACCAGGAAGAGAATTTTCCGATCAAAGTAATCGCTTTTTCAATACGATGGGCGAGAGTTTTCATCTTTATCGCTGGTAGCGTTGGCAAGAAGCTCGCTTCCGGCCGATTAACGGAATGAGGATAGCTATCTCAGAAAAGCCCTATTCGACCATATGGCGTATTCCGCTCGGAAAGCCTGTAAATCATCCCACACCTTCTTGAAGAACGGGTCCTTGGCCGATTCTTCAGCGGCGACATCTTCCCAGGTCTTTCGAAAAGTCTCTATCATTTCAGGCGACCATTGTTTGACCTGTACTCCTCGTTCTTCATTGCGCTTCATGGCTGCCGCTTGGATGGCTGTACAGTATGCGATGGAATGGAGAATACTTGATTTGCAAGCAGTTTCGATCTGGGCTTGCTGGGTTTTGGAAAGCCGCTCCCAGACGCTCTTGTTGATGATCAGCTCGTGAGTAGTGGATTGTTGGTGCCATCCAGGAAAATAGTTGTAGCTGACGAGCTTGTGGAAACCTTGGCTTTCGTCTACCGTAGGCAAGGAGTACTCAGTAGCGTCGATAACGCCTTTTTCCAACGCAGGAAAGATCTCGCCACCTGGTAATACAGATACGGATACGCCTAGTTTTCCCATAATAACGCCACCAAGGCCAAAGAAGCGCATCTTCAGATCCTTCAAGTCGTCGACAGAGGTAATTTCGTTGGCAAACCATCCGCTTGTTTCAGGCGGAATGATGGCGCAGACGAACACTTTAACGTCAAAGCCATAAGTGTCGTACATTTCTTGATACAGCTTCATCCCATTGCCTTCATACAGCCAGGAAAGAAATTCGGACGAGTTTGGGCCGAATGGAATTGCGCAGAATAGCGGGGCGGATGGAATTTTCCCTGCCCAGAATCCAGCGGCCCCATATCCGGCGTCCACTTTGCCATCAGAGACGGCATCGAGAATTTCCAAAGGTCCAACCAGGGCGTTAGGTTCGAATATTTCGAAGGTTACATTGCCCCCGCTGACACGATTGAGTTCATTGGAGATGTGGGTGAGTTGTTCGCCGATCACATTGACCGATACGGGTATGAACGATGCCAATTCTATGCGGACTTTGCGATCCTGAGAAGCGACAGCTGATTCGCTTGAAGAATGGGATCCACCGCAACCTGCGAGAAGCGACGCGAGGATGACAGAGGTAAATATGGGGGCTAGTTTAGGCATGAGGAGTATGGAAATTCGAACGATGCGAGGGGGACTCCAAGCGATCCAATCAATGCGGGCGTCCGCTTACAATGTCCGGTAGAATGCTCAGCAGCTCCTAGGGTAACGGCAACTCCTTTTTGTTGCCAAACCGCAATCAGCTTGGATTGGGGAGCGGGGTAATTGAGCTCCAAGCTACGCTCCGCTCGTTCGCCTAGGGGTGGGCAACCGTTGATAGCTTTTGCTCCATGGCTTCGATAAGCGCTTGTAGATCATTGTATTGGCTAATTTCGGTAGCGGTCATAATCGGCTCAATGGAGTCTCCCTTTGTCACAAACACTGAGGGGAGCTCGGCTTCGACATTTGGATATTGCTCGGCGAACTCGTTGCGGTGCAGGAATGTCTTTTCGAATTCCAGATCGTCAACAAAGGCCCGCCACTCGC
>JAYZHU010000212.1:0-62766 GCA_036166175.1 Verrucomicrobiota bacterium
CGGTCCCGCAAGGCGTGGGCCGCTCCTACAACCAGGTAGATAATTAGAAGGGCACTCAAATGGCAGACAAATCATGGCATATGGATCGTAGAACATTTCTGAAAGGAACTGGGGTGGCTCTGGGCTTGCCCTTCCTGGATTGCATGCGTACACCCGCCCGAGCTGGTCAAGTCGCTTCAGCAGCGTTTCCCAAGCGCATGTGCGCGATTCACTTTCCCTACGGAGCCAGTGTGCCATCGGAAGATCATGAAGATCGCGATTGGGGATGGTTCCCAGTGCGGGAAGGCGACGGATTTCGATATACGAAGGTGCTGAAGTCCTTCGATCTTCTCCGCAAACATACCACTGTGATCGGCGGGCTTTCTCATCCAACGGGACGCAAAATAGGTGGTCACGACACCGGTGATATCTTCCTCACCGGAGCCGATTTTAGCGGAGCTAATTTCAAGAACACCATTTCATTCGATCAAGTGGCGGCAGCGAAAATAGGGGATCAAACTCGCTTCGCTTCCTTAGCTCTCTCCAGCGATGGCGGCATTGGCATGCCGACTCGGTCGAAAACGCTTTCCTTCACCGCATCCGGTCAGCCGATTCCGGGACTGGACAAGCCCCAATTGATTTTCGACCGGCTTTTTGGAGTTGATGGGGGCACCTTGGCCGAAAAGCGTCGCCGCCTGGAAACTGAATCAAGTTTGCTGGATAGGGTCATGGATCAATCGAAGTCGCTTCGCAATCGATTGGGCAAGAGCGACCAGGAAAAGTATGATGAGTACCTAACCTCGGTTCGCGACATCGAGCAACGTGTGGCCCGCAGCCAGGAGTGGCTGGACATTCCCAAGCCCGAAGTCGATCCGTCCGAGGTCAATCTAGAGGTTTCCCAGGAAGCCCCTCTGGAGTACATGGAGACCATGTACGATTTGATGTACTTGGCCTTTCGCACGGACTCGACCCGAATCATCACTTACATGCTGGGAGCCATGAATGGCAAAACATCGAATCAGTTCTCCAAAGCTTTAGGCTTGGGCACCCAGCACGAGTTGGCTCACGGAGCAGGCAAGCCCGGTGGATTTATCAGGCAGGGCAAATGGAATGTATGCCTGGCTGAGAACCTAGCTCGCTTCCTACAGAAAATGGCGGATACCCCTGAAGGGGACGGCAGCCTTCTGGACAATACAATGGTATTGATGGGAACGTCGAATAGCCGCACGCATAAAAATTACAACTACCCGTTGATTTTCGCTGGTGGCAATAATATGGGCTTCAAACACAACCAGTATCTGACTTACGAAAAAAATGGTGAAGACATGGCGATGTCCGATCTTCTTTTCACTATGCTAAACCGTATGGACATTACAGATACGGGTTTCTCGGACAGTACGGGCGATCTGTCGGAATTGTACGTTTGAGATTGGTTTTCAAGGTAGGGACGCCCGGCTCGGTCGTCCGTATTTAGGATCCCGAGTGGTAGGGCCGACTTTCCTCAGTCAGCCGAAAAATAATCGTTGGGAATTGGCACTACGGCTGTTTGAGGACGAACAGCCCTACCATAGCCGAAATCGATAAGGTAGAACAGGCATCCTGCCTGTTTGCAGAAGAATAGTTTAACAGGCTGGAAGCTCGTGCTACTGTTCTTTACAGCTGCGCTTGAGAAACGACGCTTTTCAGCTGATTCTTCAGGTCCACGCCAGCGTCGTAGATCATTTGCTCATTGGACGGGAAGGGGGCATAGGTTAGCCCGACCAGTCTTCTATAGTGGTCGTCTAGGGCCCTCGAGTCACCCGAATGAGTACAGTAGCTGTGACTAAAAACGAATTCGCTGGTGAGTGGGTAGCTATTGAGGAGTTCATTGCGCTGGAATGGCAAGTAGTCCACTTTGGCATCCAATCGAACGGATTTGATTTGATTGAACTCTAATACCCTCGATCGGACAGTGATGTAGCGGTCCGACCGGATGTCATTGCCATTCTCGTCTTTAAGGACATTTCCGTTTTCATCCAACTCGTAGTGATAGCCGTCCTTGATGCGCTTCTCCCTGATAACCTCTTTTTCTCGAATGCGTTCAGGGCTAATGGAAATGCCGCGAATAGAGATCCGCATTTCATAGTCGTAAAGGATATCATTGGATGGTTCGCGATGATGCGAGGTCCACAAGGTATCGAATTGATTGGATTCGAAACTCAATAGGTCCTCTTCTAGCTTCGCGGGTAGAGCGATCTCCGACTCATTGTACAGGGACACCAGCACAAAGTCTTTGCCTTTCATGTGAGCTTCTCTAACGAGCGCTTCGGCATCACGGTATCCAGGATTCAGTTGCAACAAGTATTCTAGGTTTTCGTAGGCGATGCGGGCGTCCGCTTTGCTCGGTAGAGCTAAACGCTCGCGCGCCTGATCATAAAGGTGGATCGAGAAGCGTTCTTTTGCTTCTACGATCTCGAGGTTGTAGTTTCGGAAGGGCAATTCCACATAGCGATTCTCGCGTTTGATGTAGACAGGATGTATAGGCCGAATCCGCTCCTGTCTTTGCTGCAAACCTTCGTACAAAAAGAAGATTTCCTCTATGGCTTTTCCGTGATTCTCAAGCTGCCAGCGTTCGATGGCACGGAGATCGCGATCAACCGCCTTGGCAAAGGCTTCTTCAAGAATCCATGCGTACTCGTCAGTCTTCTTGTTGGAGCGATTTCGCTTTAGCCCTTCGAGAGCCCGATTGATGGCATAATCGTAGTTGCCGGAATCGACCTCGATCTGGGTTTCCCTGATTGAACTGCAACTGCTCAAAAGGAAGCCAAGTAGAATTGTGGTTACGATTTTTGCTCGGGCGATATTCATGATGGGAAGGGTCTTTTCTACTCCCTATATCGGAGAGAAGCTTGGTTCGTTTATCGTACGTTCGAGTGTAAGACGTGGAAGCTCGTCCCTTTATGCGCAAATTTTGCCCATATTCTTTCTGAGAAAAGATATTGTAGATTCATAAGTATCTGAAAAATAGTAGCTTGAGTTCACGCTTGTCCTGGAATCGTGAATCCGCCAAGGTTGAACGGGCTAGAAGCAATTAGACCAATGCCTCAGATTTCAAAGCTCCTCGTTGCCGCCGTTTTCGCCTGTTTTCTCGGAATGGCTTTCGCTGACTCTCCTATCGTCCTTAACGGGGCGATCGACAAAGAACAGTTGCGGCAAGGCCATCACTGGACTCCTGACGAGGCCAACTTAAAGATGAAAGAGTACGCTTCGACGTGGCGGGACAAGAATTCTTGGGAAAAGCGGGCCTCAGCGATTCGGGAAGGCATTCTGAATGGCCTTTTCTGGGATCGAATGCCGGATATTAAAGGAGATTTCGACCCAATCATCCACAGTCGCCGTAAGATGGATGGCTACTTTGTCGAGAATATCGCTATCAAAAGTTTCCCTGGATTCTACATAACGGGAAATTTGTATTCGCCAGCCAATCCATCGGAGAAGAATCCGGCTATCTTGTCTCCGCATGGACACGCGGCCAACAAGCGATTGACCGAAGACGTGCAGAAGCGCTGCGCTAGCTTCGCCCGTATGGGCGCCATCGCTTTCGCCTATGATATGGTGGGCTATGCGGAATCGACGCAAACAACTCACAAGATGCCGATTGCGGCCCTGCTACAGACCTGGAACAGCCGGCGCGTTCTCGAATATCTATTATCGCGTCCCGATGTGGATTCGGAACGGATCGGCATGACAGGCGGCTCCGGAGGCGGCACCCAAACTTTCGTCCTAACGGCTATCGATGACCGCGTAAAGGTATCCGCTCCGGTCGTACAAGTTTCCGCCCATTTTTTTGGAGGCTGCGTTTGCGAGAGCGGGATGCCCATTCACGAGAGTAAGCAGCATCAAACCAATAATGTCGAACTCGCCGCCATGGCCGCGCCTCGTCCTTTGCTGCTGGTTTCGAACGGCGCCGATTGGACCCGGAACACGCCACGGATTGAATATCCCTATGTTCGCAGCGTTTACGCATTGTACGACGCTGAACACAAAGCCGAGCATGTGCACCTTTTCGGAGAAGGACACGATTACGGGTATTCAAAGCGATCAGCAGTGTACCCGTTTTTCGCCCATCATTTAGAGCTGAGTTACAAGCGGATTCCTTATAACAATGGATTCGACGAGAGCTTCGTCACTGTGCTCCCGCCAGAAGAGCTTTATGTATTCAATGATAAGCATCCTCGGCCCGCTAACGCGCTGCAAGGAGACAAAGCCGTGATGGCGGCTCTGGGGTTCGAGTAGGGTATATAGGGTAGCGCAGGCTTCTAGCCTGTGTACAAACAGGCAGGATGCCTATTCTACTTTTCGCGGGCGAGGCAGGATGCCTGTCCCCAGTCAGCCGTTTTGGGAATGCTCCATCATATCGGCTGACTGGGACAGTCAGCGCTACCATCCAATAGGTGGGTATCGAATTATTCGACACTAGCTCGGTTTAGGCTCGACGGACAAGCTATACGGGTTGCCTGTTTTTGCGAGCCAAAGCGCCGCACTACCCACGATTGACATTGATAGGATCGATTATTGACTCTAGAGAGGTATGATTCGCAGATTGTCGATTTTCCTTTCTTTATTCTCGTTTCTTTCGGGGACCGCATTGACTGCCGACTTAGTGACTATCGAAAACAATTGGCTCCGAGTTTCCATAGATCCCTATGGGGCTGAATTGCAGAGTATACGTCATAAAAATACAGAAACGGAATATCTCTGGCAGGGCGATCCAGAGCATTGGGCGAATCGCTCTCCGGTGATGTTTCCGGTTAACGTTCGATTCAAGGACGAGCGTTTTTCGTACAGAGGAAAAACTTACGAGATGCCGCGTATGGGACTGGCGATGATTTCCGATTTTGAGACCTTCCCATCCGAGGATGGGGAAGCCGTTACCCTGAGTTTGCGAGCCAATGAAATGACGCGGCAGTACTATCCGTTCGAGTTCGTTTTCGACGCTACCTATCGCTTGGAGAGCAATCGATTGGTCAATGAATACCGGGTATCCAATAACGGTTCGGAGACCATGTATTTCGCGTTGGGCGGCCATCCGGGTTTTCGAACACCTCTAGATAACGGACGGGCACGGTCAGACTATGAAATTTCCTTCTCCAAACGGCTGGAACGAGATCGAGCTGAGATCAAAGAAAGTCTGATTCAAACAACCAGAGTCCCGTTTCTAGAAAACGAACGAAAATTCACCTTGGACGATCCGCGGATTCCCAGCGGCGGGATGTTCCAGAAGGACATGCCCGCTCGTAAAATCGGGGTTGGTCTAGCGGGAATGCTGCCCTATGTAACGGTCGATCTAGGCGACTTCCCGAATGTAAATATCTTCACGCCTCCAGGAAAACCCTTCGTTTGCATCGAACCCATGGTAGCCCATCACGACATCCAGGAGTCGCCATTGGCTATCGAAGAGAAGCCGTTTCTGATTTCCTTGGAACCTGGAGAAGCCAAGACTTACGCCTTCACGATCATCGTAACGCATAATGGCGATCTGGATTAAGGAGCCGTGTTCGGCTGATTCTGGTAAGGAGAACGAAAGGAGTAGAACAGGCCTCTAGCCTGTTATCTCAACTTCTGGACACAGGCTGGATGCCTGTGCTACTCTTTCTACCATTGGTGATAGCCCACACCTTAACCCCAAGTCAAAGCCTGTGCTTGCCTGAGCTTCGAGGATAGCCGATACAGTAGGCCAGCGAATTTCGCCTGTCTCAATAATGGTCGCCTCCTCAGATAAAACTAGTCCGCCCCTTCTGGAAATGAAGGAGATCGTTAAGACTTTTCCAGGGGTAAAAGCTCTCAAAGGCGTTTCGCTGACGCTTAACAAAGGTGAAGTCCTCGCTTTGGTCGGCGAAAACGGAGCCGGAAAAAGCACGCTCATAAAGGCGTTGGGCGGAGTCCATCTCCCAGATTCGGGTGAGATTATTATTGATGGACAGCCGGTAACGCTGAGCTCGCCGCATGTGTCTCAACTAGAAGGAATAGCGATCATATTTCAGGAGTTCAATTTGGCGCCTAAGTTGAGCGCTCGGGAGAATCTTTTTTTGGGAAAAGAGATCGTTAGTCGCGGTTTCATCGACCATCGCGCAGAGCGGTCCAGGGCCAGGGAGCTGTTTCAGCAATTAGGGATGTCGATCGACCCAGAGGCTCGATGCGAAGATCTAACCGTGGCTGAACAACAAACGGTAGAAATCGCCAGGGCCCTGGCGTCAGAGGCCCGAATCATCGTCATGGACGAGCCTACAGCCGCGTTAAGCCAGCAAGAGGTGGAGAAGCTCCTATCGATTATCCGACGGCTGAGAGAGCAAGGGATTTCCATCATCTACATTAGCCATCGGCTAGAGGAAATCTATGAGGTTGCGGACCGGGTAACAGTCCTTCGAGACGGGGAAACGGTCGGCGAAGCGCCCGTGGTAGACGTATCCAAATCGCAATTGATCGAATGGATGGTGGGCCGTCCCCTCGAAGAAGAATTTCCCAAGCGTCGATACCAGCCCGGCCCGGTAAGGCTAAGATTGGAGAATCTCAAAGGTGGATCGGCAGTTCGCGGGGTCAATTTTGAACTCAGGAAGGGAGAAGTATTAGGAATTTCAGGACTCGTTGGGTCTGGCAGGACGGAGATGGCCCGCCGCATCTTTGGAGCGGATCCGATGGATTCAGGAAGCATTGTTATAGATGGGGAAAAGCGATCGATACGCCAGCCTCGGGATGCAATACGAAATGGGATATGCTTGCTCACCGAGGACCGAAAGGAACAAGGGCTCATTTTGATTCATTCGGCCCAGGAGAATTTTGGGCTACCTAATTTGAAGAGCTTCAAAAAAGGAGCTTTTATCGACGGAAAGGCGGAAAGCCGGGCTTTCGAAGAGAAACGGAAAAGTTTGAAAATCAAGGTTTCTTCGGGATCTCAAAAAGCTGGAAAATTGTCGGGGGGCAATCAGCAGAAAGTTGTCCTGGCAAAATGGTTACAGGGTCAGGCGGATATTTTTATTTTCGATGAGCCAACCAGAGGAATCGATGTTGGGGCCAAGTACGAAATCTACTTGCTGATAAACGAGTTGGTAGCCCGAGGGAAATCAATCTTGCTCATTAGCAGCGAGTTGCCAGAGGTGATCGGTATGAGCGACAGAATTTTGGTCATGAAAGAGGGCAAAATCATGGGCGAGATCGAAGATGCTCAATCAACTTCTCAAGAAGCGGTTCTCGCTCTCGCGTTAAAGGAATGAGTCAAAGCGAACAAGCGACAGGCTTCCCCAAGTTTAGTTTGGGTGATTACGGAATGGTCGTGGCCTTGCTGGCCCTGTGTCTCTTATTCAGCCTGCTAACCTTTAAGCGCCAGCCCGGTTCCGGCTCTGAAGCGGAAGCGGAGATGGTAGGCAGCGTACTCAATCAGATCTCCAAAAGTGATTTTGCGTTGATCGTCGGGGCTGCCAATACGGAATCTGAAAACTTAGCCCGAAATGTCTACCAACAGGTTGTGGACTCAAGTCGCGACAAAGTTCGCCTAATCATCGGCACGCCGCGAGATCTGCGCTTGGCCTTGGACGAATTGAGCGACAACGGAGATTCATTGGGTGGCATTGTAGCCAGCGGGGATGTGGTAAAGTGGCGCGTTATTGAACAGATGCCCGAGAACTTCCCTCAGTTCTCGAATTACGAGCTGGCGGTGCCTTCGGAGCGTTTGTGGCCCGACTTTCTCAAGGCCTCTAATCTACTGGCCATCGTAGAGCGCATCGTGGTCATCGCCATCATCGCCATCGGCATGACCATGGTCATTATCACCGCCGGGATCGATTTATCGGTAGGTAGCTTGATTGCCCTTTCAGCGGTATTGAGCGCAACCGTTGTAAAGAAATTCGGCGGAGCGGATGCCCCAAGTTGGTCAGTAGGAGTCGGGTTTCTGGTCGGCATATTGAGCTGCGGCCTGATTGGTCTATTCGCCGGTTCACTTGTGCATCGGTTCAAAGTGGCGGCATTTATTGTAACCCTAGGCATTATGATGATGGCCCGCGGACTAGCGTTTATAACAACTGGAGGATTCTCGATCGACCAGGTCCCAAATTCTTTCGTCTGGCTGGCTCAAGGTTCCATCCTGGGAATTCCCAATACCATTCTGCTTCTGGTCCTGATTTATGGGTCGGCTCATGTTTTCATGGCACACACGAGATATGGCCGTTACATTTATGCTGTTGGTGGCAATGCAGAAGCGGCCCGCTTGACCGGAGTCCCAGTGGGCGCCGTGATACTGCTTGTCTACACGATAAGCGGGCTATCGGCGGGGCTGGGTGGATGCCTACAGGCTTCCTTGGTCCGAGCGGCCTCTCCCAACATGGCCAATATGTACGAGCTATACGTGATCGCCGCCGTCGTCGTAGGGGGAACGAGCCTTTCTGGAGGTTCTGGCCGCGTTTTTGGCACGCTGATTGGAGCTTTCATTATTGCTGTAATTCAAAATGGGATGAATTTGATTGGGATCCAAAGCTACACCCAAATGTTTACCCTGGGTGGCGTAATCGTGCTAGCGGTGCTTCTCGACAAAGCCCGGCAGAGCGGGGGAATTCGGAAGTTGCTGGCGGGGCGTTGGAACTGACTGCCTGTCGCCTGGGCAGCCTTTACAGAGGTGGATCTGTATTCTGGCTTACGCGGCAGTTAGTCGTGGCTGCTTGGGGACAAGCAGCCCTACCCCCATGAGCCTCCTCCATTAATGGAACGGGAGGAAGTTCGACTTGCGAGCGATAATCACTGTTAAGTAAACTCTCGTCAATTCGCTCGCAAGCGAGCTTCCTACAATGACTACGACTTAATGTGATGCATCAACCCGTTTCCCGCTGGACTAGTTTGGACTCAATAAGCGCTTGCCAGAGTGGTGCAGTGGACGTCAGTTTCTTACTGTGTATCGTTTATCCGTATCCCCCTTTCGTTCCATCAATTTTCGCTTCGTAGTCTGCTTCGTCGCGGTCTTGATATCGCTGCTAATGGTCTCGTGCTCAGATAGAGGAGCCGAACAGGCTAGCGGAACCGAGTCGAAGGGAAAAATTGGCATGACGTGCATGGCCCTAACAAATCCTTTTTTCAAGCTGATTGCCAATGTCATGGAGGAGGAAGCCAAGAAATATGGATACGATTTGGTGGCCCTGGATGGGGCTAATGACGGAGCTGCTCAAAATGCCCAAATATCGGATTTCATCGCCCAAGGTTACGATGCGATTTTCTTGAACCCTGCCGATTCGAAAGCGGCGGCGGAAGGCGTTCGCAAAGCCCATGCAGCGGGTATTCCCGTATTCACTTTCGACATTCAAGTCGATGACGAGGAGGTAAAGCAATTGGTGACTTCCCATATCGGCAGCGACAACTTTCAAGGTGGCCAGCTAGCGGCCAAGAGCATGATCGAGGCGACTGGCGATAGGGGGCAGATTGCCATCATTGGATTGCCGGAAGTGACCTCCTGTATATTGCGAGTCAAAGGCTTCAAAGACCAGCTCGAGAAGAGCGGCAGTCAATTGGAAATCGTGACGGAATTAAATGGCAAAGGGAGCCGCAACGAAGGCTTCGCCGTAGCCAATGACATCCTTCAGGTTTATCCGGATATCGTCGGTATATTCGCCATAAACGATCCCTCCGGATTAGGCGCCTACGCGGCCATCGATAAGGTAAACAAAACGGATCAAATCACCGTCGTGGCTTTCGATGCCTCACCGGCCGGCAAGCAAGGCGTCTACGATCGTAAGCTATTCGACACGCCCCAACAGTTCCCAAGAAAAATGGCTATTGGAACGGTGGAGTCTTTCATCAAGCATCTAGAAGGCGAAACAGTGGAAAAAGCGATCTTCATACCTTGTTCGCACTATCGCTACGAGACGGCTGCCAATGACCCCACCCGAGAAAGCGAACAGTGGTAATGAAGGTTGCTCTGTGTTCTCAGCTGAGTCCCGCAAAATAGGCCAATGAAATCGCTCATAGAAAATTCCTGCTCGAAATTAGATAGAGTTCGGGAGTCGCTGTCGGAAGTGATCGTGGGACAAGAGGCTTTGGTTGAGCGCTTGCTCCTGGCACTGCTTTGCGATGGTCACGTTCTCATTGAAGGCGTGCCAGGAGTTGCTAAAACAATGGTGATAACCACTCTGGCTCAATCGATGAAGGCCAGCTTTAGTCGCGTTCAGTTTACTCCGGATTTATTGCCTAGCGATCTAGTGGGAAGCCAGGTTTACGACCCCAAGGAACATACGTTTACGGCTGAAAAAGGACCTGTATTCGCGAATCTGCTACTAGCGGACGAGATCAATCGCGCTCCTGCAAAGGTGCAGAGCGCGTTGCTGGAATCGATGCAGGAAAAGCAGGTCACTCTGGGAAAGGAGACTTACCGTTTGCCACATCCGTTCTTGGTTCTGGCAACGCAGAATCCGATCGAGCAGGAGGGCACCTATACCCTGCCCGAGGCTCAAGTGGACCGGTTCATGTTTAAACTTAAAGTCGGCTACCCGAGCATGGAAGAAGAGCATCAGATTATGCGTCGCATGGCTCGATCGACTCCAAAAACCAACGTTGAGCCCGTCATCGATCTGAACGACATACTAGAAACGCGCGGGCTGCTCGACAAGGTGTTCATCGACGAGAAAGTGGAAAGGTACATATTGCGGATTGTCGACGCGACGCGTAATCCGTCCGCCTACGGGGTAGATATTTCTCGCTATCTGCGTTTCGGCGCTTCCCCACGGGCAACCATCTATTTGTCCCTGGCTGCTCGTGGGCTAGCCATGCTGAATCAGCGCGAATTCGCGGTTCCCCAAGATATAAAGGATGTCGCTGGAGATGTGCTTAGGCATCGAATGGCGCTTTCATATCGAGCGGAGGCGGAAGGTCTCACTTCCGACGATCTTATTGAAAAGATTCTGAATACCGTTCCCATCATGGAGGAATGAATCCAGTCGAGGAGAGACGACTTGATTTACTAGAGCTCAAATGCTGGCGTCCGGTCGAGCATTTGCTCGCGGGCGAATATCGGAGCGTATTCAAAGGTCGGGGAATCGAATTCGAAGATGTGAGACCCTACGCGCCCGGAGACGACGTGCGTTCGATGGAATGGAAGGTGACTGCCCGAACAGGAGTTCCGCACGTCAAACGCTATGTGGAAGAACGGGAGCAAATATTCTATCTCATGGTTGACCTTTCAGCATCAACATTGAGTGATGCTGAAAAACTTAAGCGGAGGACAGTAGCGGAGTTTTGCGGATTGCTAACGCTTTCTGCGCTCTCTAACAACGATCGCGTTGGATTGATAATGTTCACCGATCGAGTGGAACTGGTGGTGCCCGCCTCGAAAGGAAGGCAGCAAGGTATGAGAATTCTCGACGCTCTGTCGGGTTACGAGCCAAAAGGATCAGGGACACGGATTGATGTCGCTCTGGATACTTTTGGGCACCTAGCTCGAAAGCGTTCTGTAGGTTTCGTGATCTCCGATTTTCTGGCGGAAAATTATGAGCAAGAACTCTCCGTGGCAGGATTTCGGCATGACGTCATCGCTGTCAATCTACATGAAGCCATTGAACTAGAAACGCCGAAATCCGGGATGGTACGTATTCGCGATGCGGAGACAGGAGATCTTAATATTGTAGACTTCCAGGCGGCTCAATCCGAAAGTCGTCTGGCCAAGATCAGGGAACTGGCATTGGAGTGCGGTGTGGATTTGATAAACCTACAGGCCGGGGAAGATTGCGTGGCCGCGCTCTCCGAATTTTTCAAATCGAGGCAACGGATGGCGGCCGACGAGACAGGAGGATAGAAGTAATTTCGATGAATCCAAGACGCCTTCTATTATTGTCCATTTGGGCGATAGCGCCAATTGGCCCGACATTTGGGGAAACGCCCCGAAATGAAGTAAATAGTATTTCGAACGTTGAGTGGCGCATGGATACAGACCGGGATTACGTTCCGGGTGATATTATAGAGCTATCCGTAGTCGCTACCTGCCGTTCCTACATCGAACTGGAACTAAAGGCGCCCGTCCATCCGCATGCCAGATTGCTGGAAATTCAACCATTTCCGATAGCTCAAAATGAGGGGGGACTGTTTCAAAGCGAGTGGGTAGTGGTCTATCAAATCGGGCGTTCCGGTTCAGTGGCCTTAGAGGGAGGAAGCGTCGCCCTAAAGCCCGATCCAGAATCGCCGGCCCATGTGTTGCCACAGATATCTTTCACCGTAGGTTCAATCGGGCAAGATCCTGCCGGCGATTCTCCGGAAAGCTGGGTTGATGAAACGCCTTCGGAAAGCGTGATAGACATCATAGGCGTGATTGTTGTCATAGCGTTAGGGGTGGCACTGTATTTGGTTTTTCAGCGCTATATTAAGAGAGGCCTCAAGGGGACTACTGATATGCCGGGGACTTCTGCTCAAGCTAGCGCAGTGCGTCTCTGTAAAAATTTGGAGCAGGAAAACTGCGATCCCCGGGAACTGGAGCGGTTTTTGCAGGAGTATCATTCGAAGTGCTCGGATCGGCTCATAGCTCTGTTTGAAACGCGCTTGTATTCTCGCAATCCTGGGAACGAAAAACTCATGAGGTCTTTGAAGAAGGAGTTTGCAGAATGAGTTTCGCGTTTCCATGGGCGTTCCTTCTTTTGCCCATCGTTCTTTGGGCTGTGTTTCGGGATGGCAAAAAGTCGGGAACGACTGTGGCCTCGCTAAATCAATGGGGCAGCTTTGGGAGTGGGAGGACCCGATTTCTTTGGATACAAAAAGCATCGGAAGCGATTTTTTTCGTGGGGCTCATATTCGCGCTGGCCCGTCCCCAGGCGGGGACGAGCGAGACTGTCGAAGAAGCGGAAGGAATCGCTATTGAATTGCTGGTAGACGTGTCCAGCAGCATGGATCGTTCTGTCGAGGTTCCCGGCGAAGGAGTAAAGACAAGAATGGAAATCGCCAAAGATCTGCTAGAACGATTTATAGCCGGGGATGGCGAACGGCTCGCTGGGAGACCTAATGACCTCATTGGTTTGGTCAGTTTCGCTCGATATGCCGACACACGAAGCCCGCTTACCTTCGGTCACGAAGCCCTCGTGCAAATTGTGAGGGAACTGGAGATACAAGATCGTCCCAATGAAGATGGAACTGCCTATGGGGATGCGCTCACCCTAGCCTGCGCAAGACTGGAGAAACTGGACGAGTTGAAATCCCTAAACGCGGGCAGGCAACTCACAGATATAGAAAGCCGTATCATTATTCTACTTACAGATGGCGAGAATAATTCTGGCAATCACTTGCCTCTGGAGGCGGCAGGCTTGGCCAAACTTTGGGGCTGCCGTGTGTATTCCATTAGTCTGGGCGATTCGAACGACGCGGACGACCTGGAGCCCACTGGCGGGGGAGAAAGATATTCCAACGCGGAACTAACATTGCAGCGTATCAGCGAAGAAACCGGCGGGGTTTTCAGGAGAGCGACAGGCTATGAGTCCTTGCTGTCAATTTACGGAGAAATTGATGAACTGGAACGCACTCAGATAGAAACGAGATCTTTCACTATTGTGTCTGAATGGTATTGGGCCCCCTTGCTCGGAGCCGCGATTTTTTTACTTGGCGGTATATTTTTAAGAATGACTTGGTTGAGAGTGGCGTAATGAAACCCTTCGTTTTGCAGTGGCCTTGGGCCTTGGCTCTATTGATAGCGATTCTGCCGTTAGTGTGGCTTGCTATGAATGCTCAAAGTCAGCGTCGAGCGATGAAGTCGATGCTGGGAGGTGATTCTAGCGGCAAATGGAATGCCCGAGATTGGCTGTGGATCGGTGTATTCACCCTTTTAGCGCTGGCCTTGACTCGCCCCGGATATCAACCCGAGCGATACTCCATCGAGCAGTCCGGCCGTGATGTCGTGTTCGCCTTGGATGTTTCCCGTAGTATGCTAGCTCGTGATGCTTACCCGTCTCGGTTAGAAGCCGCGAAGCAGGGCATACGAGACTGCCTTGAAGGATTTGAGGGTGAACAAGTGGGTCTCGTTATTTACGCCGGGAGTTCATCGATCAGTTGCCCGTTAACATCCGACTACGACTTTGTCCGCTACATGCTTTCACAGATTCAGCCTCGAAGCGTGGAATTCGGAGGCACTCTTCTGCTATCGGCCATCGAAAAATGCGTTGATCAAGTGCTTAGTTCCGAGCGGAGGGGGTTTCAGGATATCATTCTTTTAACCGACGGAGAAGATCACGGACCTGGACTCGAGCTGGTGGCCCAAAGGATAGAAGAAAGTGAAGTCAAATTGCTGGTTGTGGGTCTTGGAGATTCAGAGCAGGGTTCGAGGATCCCCATTGTGAACGAAGACGGGGAAACCATCCCGCTAAAACACAAGGGTGAAATCGTCTATACTCGATTACGGGATACCGAACTGGGAGGACTGGCCAAGAAATCACCAGACGGTGAATACATCAATGCCGGAACCTTACCTTTTCATTTAGGCGAAATTTATCGATCCTTTTCTGAAGACAAGGAGCGAACCGCTTCTGGAAGCGAATCTGGGTACGTCATCTATAAAGAAGGCGCTTTTTTCATTTTGCCCTTAGCTTTGCTGCTGGCGTTAGTTGCCAAATCGGATCTGCGGATCGTGAATAACGCTACCGCCAGCCTAGCTGCCCTTGCGACTATCGCCTTAACGTCTTCTGACCTTTGGGCGCAGGACGAAGATTCGATTGAAGCTAGATTCATGTCAGCGACCAAACTGCTAGAGCAAGGCAGCTATTCGGAATCGGAGATCGCCTTCTCCGAGCTGGTCGAAGTTCTTGAAGCATCTGGTATGGGATCGTCAAATATTGCAGCGGCCCTGTTCAACCAAGGTTTGAGTCGACTGAAGCAAGCTGAGGAGTTGTCTGGGTCCTCTCCACGCGATGCTCTGGACGTGGCGCGAGGGGCTCAAGGATTGTTTTTCGGGGCAGCCCGATATCGCCCCGGTTTCGAAAGAACGGGCGCTCGGCTTGATGAAGTAGCGGGAATGCTGGAAGTCTTAAAGGCGCGAGTTCGCGATGAAGAAAAACGGGAACAAGAACAAGACGAGAAGATCGAAGCCCTGCTCCAGAGAATCCGCGAGCTCCGCGACAGGCAACTGAAACTCAGGAAGTCCGTCGAAAGACTTGATGTAGAAAGACGTCCAGCCCGCCCAAGTAGGTTCTCGCGAGCGTCATTCAAAGAGCAAGCGGTTCCGGAAAATGCAGATGCTAAAGGCAAAGTCTTCGCCGGAAGCCAAGCGGCGCTGAGGCAGGAAAGTTTGTCTATAGAGAAAGAGATGGGGAATTTGGATACTGAGTTCTCGATGGCCAGCGCTTTGTCCCATGACAATTCGAGCGAGTCCGTGCAGACCGTTATGCGACAACCCATGAAACTGATCGAAAGCGCCATAGAAGCGCAAAAGGAGGCTGAAAAGCTTTTAACCCAATGGCGATATTGGATTTCGGCTCGAGCCCGCCAATCAGAGGCAATCGATCGCCTTCAAGAGATTCTGGATCTATTCGCTTCCAATAGCGAAGATGAAGGAGAAGGGGATTGGGATGAAGAAGATTGGGAAGAGTTTATGGATACAGATCCAGGTGAAGCCGTAGCCGCGTCCATGCCCATGAAAGGCGAATTCCGCAAAGATGCCATGATGCAGCCGCTTCCCATTCCAAATTTTTCGGCAGAAGACATTCTCATGGAGGAAAAGAGCAGCCAGCAGTTTAGGCAGCAACAACGGGCTAAGGCCAATGCTGGAAAGGTGGAAAAAGACTGGTGACTGCGTTTTCCAGTAAATCCTTCTGTTTTCGAGTTGCTCTCGTCTTTTTGGCCATGGCCCGTTTATCGGGAATCCAGCTTTATGGCCAAGATGCGAACTCGCTGGAGGATAGTTTGAGATTCGAGTTTCGCGAGGCGAGTTGGTTTGCTGGCGAAGTGGCGACCGCGTGGGTATTCATTTCTTGCGAATCCCTGCCTGAGATAGCGCCATCTAGCGAAGTCGGAGATATCCGAATCGTGGGAACGAGGGTTCACGAATTAGACAATGACGACAGGGGCGACTATTTGGCCGTCATCGAATTTGCCCCGAAACGGGCGGGCATCCGCATATTTCCCCCAATTAAGATTAAGACGGGAGAGGTTCTGGTTCAGACTGCATCGAGACAGATCGTGGTAGGGGAACCTTATAAAACGGATGCCATGTCTTTTCATGTCCAGCCCAGCAAGACCGAAGTCTATGAGGGGGAACCATTGAAGGTTACTTTCGAGTGGCGTTGCGACTTGCCCATGAATCAAATACGCGACTTTAACCTGTATCCAGAAATTTTTAACAATCCAGCAATAGAGATCGTTATTCCACGTAGCCAGGCACCCGAGGAATCGCAATTCGGGATTCCCGTATCCGAGCGTCGCGTAATTGCTCAGCGTTTCGAAAAAGGTAGCGCGTTTCCGGAAAATCTAGGTGTGTTGAGATTCGACCTGTATCTGCGTTTCCGTGAACCCGGCTCTTACTCCTTGTCAAAAACCCGCCTACAATGCTCGCGACTTTTGGAAGACGATGCTCAATCGAACCGGTACGCAGCCTACTTCAATAACGCATTATTCGAAGAGATTGATTCCTCGTCTCCGCATGAGAGGATTTACGCGGAATCAGAGGCGCTGGAGATAGCCGTACGTCCGTTGCCTGGAGAGGGTAGACTGGATTCTTTCAGTGATATCTTCGATCCTAACTCCATAAATGTTTCCATAAATCCACAGTCAGCTACAGTTGGCCAATTGATCGAGATACAGATCGATGTTCGCTCTGACGCGTGTTCAGAAATGCTGAGTTTGCCTGACATGAGCCATCAATCTTCGATGAGGAACCGGTTTTGGGTGGGACAAGAAGTAAATGAAATTTGGAGATCGGATGGCAGGAGATTTGTGATACGGGCCCGTCCATTAACCACTCAGATCGCCGCGTTTCCTAGCTTGTCATTCCAGGTTTTCGACTCTGACGCCAGTACCTATCGATTGATAAATACGGAACCGCTTACTTTCGATGTGACTTCTCGCGATGGATCGGCGTTTTTCCCAATGG
Organism: Verrucomicrobiota bacterium; assembly: GCA_036166175.1. GTDB lineage: Bacteria > Verrucomicrobiota > Verrucomicrobiia > Opitutales > Opitutaceae > Pelagisphaera. The sequence continues at coordinate 17,045 of JAYZHU010000212.1, forward strand.
AGAAGATCCCGGGGGCCCAGATTTCAGTTGCCGCGAATGCCGAGGGAATATGGCATAACCAACCAAGCACGATTATGGGAGACATCCTAAACGGAATCATCAATACCCTGGCCACCGGAGTTTGGCTTTGGTTTGGGCTGGGGGTACTGACTCTCGGCCTGGGCTCGGTTTGGGCCCGCGAAGCGCGGCGGCGTTCCCTTGATGCGGATTACCGTCGCAAGATCGAAGCTATTGAACGGTTTCGAAAAGCTGTATCCATAAATTCATACAATTTCGAAGCTTTTCGCAGATTGGTTGGCGACTATTTTGGACTTCCTAGTCAGGCTTTGACTGCAGACGATGTAGCGACGCTACTAACAAAAGCTTCTTCCGATGAAAAACTGATCGAGGAGATTAGGCAGGAAATCGATGCTCTGGATTTTCCCAATTATCAATCAAAACCGACTCCGCCAAGGCCTCCGAAGTCCGCGAGGGAGATTGGAGCTAACCTGATACGCCTTTTGAGAGGCAGTGCAATAATCCTGTTTGCTGCAGCTTGGTTTGGCGGCCCTGAAGGTCGTGCCGATACTTGGTCGGAGGCAGAGGTGCTTTTCGCGGAAGCTCTCCAGATGGCGGAATCGCTACCTGATATCGAGCGAGTGAATGCGAAATTCGCGGAAGCGGCACTAGCTTTTGAACGTTCAGCCCAGGACGGCGTGCGCCCTGGAGCATCCTGGTACAATGCCGGGAACGCCTGGTTTCAAGCCGGGGAAGTGGGTCGATCCATCGCCAATTATAAGCAATCGCTTTCAAGAAGGCCTTTTGACGCACGCGTTTCTCGTAGCCTGCAAGCGGCCCGAGGATTGAGAATCGATCGTTTTGCAGAGAAGGTAAGTGAACCTGTCATTTCACCTTGGGGAATGCGAGCCAGCTTTTCGATCACCTGGTTAACGACTGCCGCTCTGATTGTACTTTGGATTCGTTTCCGCATCCGCTATTTGCTTGTCGCCACCTGCCTCGCGATGCTCGCCTCAACTTTGTTCGGCGGCAGCTTGGTTTGGGACTCGTTTTCAAGCCGAGGTTCAGGCGTAGTCATCGCCGAGGAAATCTATGCCCGCAAAGGCCCCGGCTACGCGTACGCATCCGCTTTTATGGATTCCTTGCATGATGGCCTAGAACTAGAGATCCTGGAATTTCGATCTGACTGGCTACGGGCTCGCTTGGCAGATGGAAACGAATGTTGGTTACCACTAGCGACGGTGCAGCGCTTGAAGTCGTAGCGGCATTCTACTTTCTCTGGTAGGGAGGACCGAGCCGGTCCTCCCTACCTAGTGCCATTTTGAGTTTAGTCGTGCAGTCCAGATTCGCTTCGATCTGGACAACGCCTTTAAAATCGGGCACCCAATTAGGGAAGCCCACCATGCTTCCAAGAGTTTTCAAATTAGAGCGCCTCGCCCTCCGCCCAATTAAGATCGCTCAATCTCTTTTGATAGGCGGATTTTTGGTGTTCGTGTCCGGATCCATAAACGTATCCGCCGAAGAGGAATCAATCTCGTTCAATAAGGACATTCGACCGATTTTGTCCGACATCTGCTTCCAATGTCACGGCCCTGACGCGAATTCCAGAGAAGCGGATCTACGGCTGGATGCACGTGAAAGCGCCATGGCTGACAGAGGAGGTTACTCTGCCTTGGTTCCTGGAGATCCGGATGAAAGCGAACTGATTTGGCTGATTTTTTCAGAGGATTCGTCAGAGCAAATGCCCCCATCGGAGCATCCCCGTCAATTGAGTCAGGCGGAGAAGGAGCTTATTCGAGATTGGGTAGAGCAGGGCGCGGAATACGAGGCTCACTGGGCATTTATTCCACCGGAAAAAAATCTTCCCGACGTTGAGGACGACAGGAATTGGGCTCGGAACGAAATCGATGCCTTCGTTTTAGCCAAGCTGGATAAGGAGGGCTTGGAGCCATCGCCGGAAGCGGACAAAGAAACATTGATCAGGCGCCTGTCGCTCGACTTGAATGGCATTCCGCCAACTTTGGAAGAGATCGAGCGTTTTTTGTCCGAGGGCTCTCCCGAAGCTTACGAAAGTCTTGTCGATCGTTTGTTGGCGTCGCCTCGTTACGGAGAGCGAATGGTTTGGGAATGGCTGGAGGCTTCACGATACGCTGATAGCAACGGCTACCAGAATGACGATGAGCGGGGAATGTGGCCGTGGCGCGACTGGGTTATCGACGCCATGAATGAAAACATGCCATTCGATAAGTTCACTATCGAGCAAATCGCCGGTGATCTTCTGGCGGAGTCGTCTCAGGACCAAAAGCTGGCGACCGCGTTTCTTCGAAACCATATGATCAATGGAGAAGGCGGGAGATTGCCGGAGGAAAACCGAATCGATTATCTGGTCGATCAGACAGATACAGTATCCACTATCTGGATGGGCCTAACTATGGGGTGCGCACGGTGCCATGATCACAAATACGACCCCATTTCCCAGAAAGAGTATTATCAACTGATGGCCTTCTTTGATAAGACGGAGGTCGACGGTAAAGGGCGTGATCCCCAAACGCCTCCAGTGCTCGACTTGACCACCGATGAGCATGATCGTCGAATGGAAGATCTCAAACAGGCTAAGGCGGAGGCAGCGGAGCGTCTAGACGAGGTGGAAAAGATTCTCTTCCCTAGGCCGGAGGGAAAGTTGGCCATCGATTCGGAACGGGCGAAATCGATTACGAATGGAACGATTCAAGGCTTGTTAAAGCAGCCGGTTAACGAGCGAAGGCCGGAGCCACTGATAGAGGTGGTCGCCGTTTTTGGCAAAACCGAGCCTGAATACGTAGAAAAGACCTTGGACTACATAAAGGCCTATCAAGATCTCGATATCTACGGGAAATCCCGCCCGATTGTGATGATTATGGAAGACACGGTGGAGAGGGACACCTACATCCTTGAAAACGGACTCTATGATTCTCCAACTGAGAAAGTGATTACCGGGTTTCCGGCTGCCCTGAATGGCGGATTCGACGAAACGGGGGATTTGAACCGGCTCGATCTTGCCAATTGGCTCATGGCCGATGAGAACCCGCTCACTGCTCGAGTCACGGTAAACCGTTATTGGCAGCAATTTTTCGGCCGAGGAATCCTGCCTCAAGTCGAGAATTTCGGGGTGCAAAGCAAACCGCCAACATACGAAGACTTGCTGGACTGGCTAGCGGTTGAGTTTAAAGAGAACGGTTGGGATGTTAAAGCGATCCATAAGCTCATTGTAATGAGCGCCACCTATCGGCAATCGTCGCGGGTCGATCCAGAATTGCTGGAGCGTGATCCCGAAAACGAACTTTTGGCTAGAGGACCCCGCTTCCGAATGCCATCCTGGATGTTGCGCGATCAAGCTCTAGCCCTTGGTGGACTGCTCAACGAAACGTCTGGCGGGCCGCCGGTAAAACCTTATCAGCCTGAAGGGATTTGGGAAGAGGCTTCCTTTGGTTTCATAAAATACTATCCGGATACTGGAGAGGAATTGTATCGCCGTAGTCTATACACGTTTTGGCGGCGAATCGTTGGTCCACCCGTTTTCTTCGATTCTGGAGCCAGGCAAGTATGCGAAGTGAAGTCTCTTCGGACAAACACCCCGTTACACGCCCTAACGACCTTGAATGACACGACTTACGCCGAAGCGGCGCGCAGTTTTGCTCAGCGCATTTTGACTGAGTTGGAGGGCAGCGACGCGATGCGATTGCGCGAGGCCTTTCGGATGGCGACTTCCCGATATCCAAATCGATCGGAAGCCAAGACGCTGAAAAACGCTTTAACGCAATACCGCAAGCACTTTACCAAGAATCGGGAAGCAGCCACTGAGGTGGCGTCAGTGGGAGAATCTCAACGAGATGGCTCTTTAGATCCGATTGATCACGCATCCTGGTCAACCCTAGGGTTGATGCTCTTGAATTTGGACGAAACGCTTACGAAAGAATAGAAACTTCATTTTGAATCCGATATAGAAGACGATGGATCCGTTACAAGACGCCAAAAGACAATTTACACGTAGGGAATTTTTCGGTACGGCAGCCAAAGGGGTCGGAGGAGTCGCCTTGGCTAGTCTGCTAAATCCGAAATCCTACTCGAATTCCTATTCCGGACTTTCGGCTTTGCCCCATTTCGCTCCCAAAGCGAAACGGGTCATCTATTTGCTTCAAAATGGGGCCCCATCCCATGTCGACCTGTTTGACTACAAGCCCATACTGGCTAAGCTGGACCGCGAGCCGGTTCCCGATTCAGTGCTCCGTGGCAAGCGTTTCAGCTCGATGACCAATACCAAGGAGAAGCTGCTTTTGCCGAATATCACGACCTACGCTCGGTATGGAAAGTGCGGCCGCTCTCTGAGCAATTTTCTTCCCTATACCTCGGAGATCGTAGACGATCTTTGTTTCATTAGATCGATGCACACGACTTCGGTCAATCACGCCCCAGGTATTAACTATTTTCTTTCTGGAGCGGAAATACCGGGGCGACCCAGTATGGGCGCCTGGTTAAGCTATGGTCTAGGTTCAGACGCCGATGATCTTCCCGCTTTTGTCGCCATGACCTCCCGCGATAAGGAAGCCTCCTGCGGGCAAATCTTCTACGATTTCTACTGGGGCTCTGGGTTTTTGCCAACAAAGTATCAAGGAGTCAAATTTCGGGGTAGTGGCGATCCGGTCCTTTATTTGTCGAATCCGCAAGGAGTCAGCCGCCCTCTGCGCCGCAGTATGCTCGACGACTTGGCGAAAATGAATGAAGCCAAGCTCAAGGACTACGGCGATCCGGAAATCGCAACGCGAATTTCCCAGTATGAGATGGCCTACAAAATGCAAATTAGCGTGCCGGAGCTGACCGACTTTTGCGACGAGTCGGATGATACGCTCGAGATGTATGGACCGGATGTACATCGAGAAGGAAGTTATGGATACAACTGCTTGATGGCTCGGCGACTCATAGAACGGGGAACGCGATTCGTGCAGCTGATGCACGCTGGATGGGATCAGCACAATAACCTGACTCGTCAACTGAAAGTCCAATGCCAGGACACGGATCAGCCTAGCGCTGCGTTAATCAAGGATCTTAAGCGCCTGGGGCTTCTAGACGAAACGCTAGTTATTTGGGGCGGCGAATTCGGGCGTACGCCATTCCTGCAAGGCGACTATGACAACTATGCTCGTTGGGGCCGGGACCATCACCCTTACGGATTTACGGTTTGGATGGCGGGTGGAGGCATCAAGCCTGGTTTCGCTTACGGGGCCACAGATGAATTTGGGTTCAACGCCGTCGAGAATCCAGTCCATGTCCATGATTTTCAAGCGACCATACTGCATCTACTAGGCATCGATCACGAGCGCTTCACTTACAAATTTCAAGGTCGCAACTATAGACTGACGGACGTGCACGGGCACGTAGTTAAGGACGTGCTCGCGTAGAGATGGTCTAGCCGCTGCGGTTTTTTAGATTTAAGCGTGATTGGGCTGACTGCTTGTCGGGCTTAGTCTTGTCATCGCGGGTGTCCGCAAACTTAAGCCCTACCGGAGGTCGATCCCCACCTTTCTCGACCTGCGTAAAGGTGGAACGCGAAGTCCCGGCGCGTTCATTTCTTCTTTTTTCCGTTACATCGACACCATTGCGCCATTACGGGATTAAGACTGATCCCCAATAAGTTTGTCTTTGAAAAATTGCGTGAGGAAAGAATAATCCGCTTATGTTCGTACTCAGTTACAGATCCTTTTTCGTGATTCTCGGGCTTGTAGCTATTTGCCTGTGCGCGAGTCAGCTGGCTTTAGGCCAGAGCGAAGCGTACCTACAGGGCAAGAGAGCGCTGTTTCTTATCGCAGAGCGAGAATATGGGTCTGATCAATCATTGCCGGCATTCGCCAATTCCGCCTTGATTCCGAAGGGAGTCGCTTGTGCTTTCGTCTTCGCTAGTAGTAATAATCGGGACTCTATCGAGTGTCACCAATTCGAAGGATTGGATAAGCTGGATAATGCAGACATCCTGGTTATCAGCGCTCGTCGACGCTATCCGCGATCAGAAGATTTGTATCGAATTCGCCGGTGGATTGAATCGGGAAAACCGACGATTTTGATTCGAACTGCAAGCCACGCATTCGGTGAACGAACGAAAGGGACCGGCTATCAGGCGCCGCCCGGACATGCCGCTTGGAACACCTTTGATCGAGATGTCCTAGGGGCTACTTACGAAGGCCATTATCGGGATTGGGTAGAAGAGCCCAGAAAACGCGTAAGAATGTGGCCTGAACCTGAGAAATTAGATAACCTTATATTGAGAGGCTTTGATGTCGGCGACTTTATCCCGATTGGAGACAAACTCTACAAATACACCGACCTAGATCCGGAAGTGGAGGTACTCTTGAGCGCCCGCTATCCGAACGAGGAAGCGATTCATCCCGTTGCTTGGATCAACGAAACAGGCGGCAAGCGCGTCTTCTATACTTCTCTGGGGGGGCTCGAAGAAATAAAGTCACCCGTGACTCAGCGCCTCTTGACTAACGCTTTTATTTGGGCTGCAGCAGCCAAGAGTGTCGCCAAAGTGTCCGTCAATCCAGTGAAAGAAGCCACTGCTGAACGGCAGTCACCGGAAGCGTCGCATAGGTCAATTCTCTCTGCCGATGGAATCGCCGTCGATTTAGTGGCTTCCGAGCCGCTGGTAGCCCAACCATCGTTCATCGACTTCGACGAAAGTGGCCGCATGTGGGTGGTGCAGTACAGGCAGTATCCATTCCCGGCCGGGCTCGAGATAAAGGATCGAGACCGGTTTTGGAGGACAAAATATTCGGATACGCCGGAAGCGCCCGGGCGACCTGGCTATATTCCGGGGAAAGACAGTATCACCATACATGAAGATAGCGATGGCGACGGCGTTTTCGAGCAATCGAAATCGTTTCTGGAAGGCTTGAACATGGTGACGAGCCTAGCTTGGGATGCCGATGGAGTTTGGGTGCTTCAACCACCGTATTTGTTGTTTTACTACGATCGCAATCACGACGATGTTCCAGATGGTCCACCTGATGTCCGCTTGAGTGGCTTTGGATTGGAAGATACCCATTCTACAGTGAATAGCCTGACTTGGGGTCCGGACGGTTGGTTGTACGGGGCTCAAGGCTCCACCGTAACCGCTTCAGTAAGCGTGGCCGGAAGGGATGAAGGTCCTATCAAAAGCATCGGCCAGTTGATGTGGCGATATCACCCTGTAAGAAACGAATATGAAGTTTTTGCCGAAGGAGGCGGCAATATCTGGAGTTGCGAGTTCGACTCGAAGGGGCGGCTGCTGGCAGGGGCTAATGAGGGGCGCAAACTGGGGTACCACTACATGCAAGGTTCCTATAGCCGCAAGAATTTCGGGAAGCATGGAGATCTGTCCAATGACTACGCATTCGGCTACTTTACCGGTATCGAAGAGGCCGGTTCCCAGCGGGTAACCACGAATTTGATGGTCTATGAGGAGGGCGCTTTGCCCGCTCGCTATAATGGAGCCATATTGACAGCGAATCCCTTGGCGGGCAAGGTGCTAGCCTCTCGGAAGCGTTCCATAGGCGCCAGCTTTCACTCGGATGCGATTGATGAAGCTATGGTGGCCAATGACCGTTGGGTGCGTCCGGTTTACCTAGCTCCTGGACCTGATGGGGCGGTGTATGTTGCCGACTGGTACGATCGCCAAGTGAACCACATGCGAAATAGCGAAGGACTTTTAAGCGCTGTGGATGAAGAATCTACCGATTGCGCCATTCTGAATCAAATCCTGGCGTAAAAGTAGATCTAGGAAAAGCGACAAGTAGGGAATTAGTCGATACGCTATCTGATACGCGAAGGTGGTATCGAGAAACTGCTCGACGGCTGCTGCGGGAGCGGCAAGACCGAAGTATCGTGCCTAAATTGAAAACTTTGCTGAGGAAGGAGAGAGGTCAAGTTGCCCTGGAGACTCTTTGGGCACTGAATTCTCTAGGCGAGCTTGGAGAGTCATTGCGCCTGGAGGCTTTAGAGCATGCCAATCCTTGGGTTCGCCTGTGGTCCACCCGTCTAATTGGCGATGAGGGATCGGGCTCTCCGGCAGAATATACGAAGCTAGTGGCGTTGGCCAAAAAAGATGCGCACAGCGAAGTCCGACAGCAATTAGCCTCCACGGCAAAAAGATTACCTTCCGTTCCTTCTGCTAATATTCTTAAGGAACTCCTGAAAAGAGACGAGGATGCATCGGATCCTTATATGCCTCTTATGGTCTGGTGGGCTCTGGAGAATCTCTGCTCAGAAAACCCGGAACTCGCAGTCGAGCTATTCGAAGATTCATCCTTGTTTGGATACGCGATGGTACAGGACCACATGCTCGGTTTCGTGATGAAACGATTCGCTATGGAGGGAAGCCGTCGATCATTAGGCTATTGCGCTAATCTATTGGAACTGGCCCCAGACCAATCATCGAAATCGTCACTGCTAGCAGGATTCGAGGAAGCCTTTGAGGGCCGAGCGATGCAGGGCTTGCCGGACGAACTTGTCGATGCGATCGCCCAAGCTGGAGGTGGCTCCTCGGCAATGGGGATACGTCGCCACGACTCTGCAGCAATCGAAACCGCCATCGGAAAGCTGGGTGGTGAGGACATTGAAGAGTCAGAAAGGCGGCAAATAATCAGCGCTCTAGGAGAGTTAGCCGATGGAGAGTATGCTGAAATTCTTATCGATCAACTTTCGCGAGAAGATGAAGCGACAATAATGGTAGCCCTGGCTTCACTCCAGAAGTTCGACAGTATAATGGTTGCCGATGCCGTTCTGGAACGGTATCCAAATTTCAGCGACAAGATTCAAGTAGCTGCCAGAGCTATGCTTTCCAGCCGATCGAAATGGTCTCTCCGCTGGCTCAAGGCAATCCAGTCAGGAAACCTATCTCGAGATTCGATGCCTAGCTACGTGGTTGAAGGAATGGCCCGGCATGACGACGACGAAATCGATCGTCTCGTTGCTCATTTGTGGGAAAATGAGGAAATTTCGATCGCCACCCATCGGGAAGTCGAGATGAATAGGTATAGAGGGATTCTGGATGCCGCCTCATTTAGTGGCGACCGCTATGCGGGAAGAGACATCTACTTGGGAAGGTGCGCTGCCTGCCACCGACTGCACAGCGAAGGTGGTGAAGTAGGACCCGACCTTACCGGCTACCAACGCCACGATTTGGATAGCCTGCTTCTGGCCATTTCCGATCCCAATGCCGAGGTTCGCGAGGGCTTCGAGAACTATTCGGTGGAGACGCGGGATGGCCAAAAGATCGTTGGTTTTTTGGCGGATCAAGACGAGCGCGTTGTTGAAATACGCCCTGTTGGAGGTCAGCGGTTGATTATCGAAAAGTCTGAGATCAGCGAAATGGAAAGCCTAGGGGGTTCGCTTATGCCAGCGGGGCTTCTTAATGGGTTGGACGACAAGGCAGTGGTGGATTTCTTCGCCTACCTGCAGTCGACGCAGCCGTTGAATATCCGTTGAGATTTCTCGATCCTTACCTATTAGTTAGCAGTTCCTCGCTCACTTCAAGGAACGTCGGATAAACTGGCGATTCATCGCAGACGGGGAACGAACTCATACGAAAAGAACGGAAAATCCATGGTTTGTCTTTTCGTACAAAATGTTTTGAAGAATAGACTAGACATGATTTGGCGTTTGAGAGTGCAGATTGCTGGAGTCTTAAAGAATCCCCTGCGATGCGTTCCTTTTTCGAACTCTTCGAATATCATCCGACAGCTTATTTTCACGCCAAGGATCGCCATCATCGGTACATTTACGTCAATCAACTAGTACTCAGAGATGTATTCGGAATGCTCTCGTTGGATCAAGTAGTTGGCAAAACAGACTTGGATTTCCAGCCCCCAGCTTTGGCAGAGGCGTACCACGCCGAGGACCAACGAGTGATGGATGGCGGTCGGCCGATTCCGAACGAGGTTTGGCTGGTGCCGCACGTGCAAGGATTCCCAAAATGGTATGTTTCTACGATGACACCCCTCCGCTGCAACGAAGGGAACATTGTCGGGACAACCGGCGTCATGTACCCCGTTCTTACATCAGACGATCGGGAAGCCTATTTTCGCGAGCTGGCTCCGGTCATTTCGCACATTGAGACCCATTATGGATCCGATCTTTCCATGAAAGAGATGGCGGTTATGGCTGGGCTCTCCAGTACTCAATTCAACAAGCGATTTCGCGAACTTCTGCGAATGTCCCCTAGCGAATACATTCTTAAGCTAAGAATTGAGGTCGCCCAGAACTTGTTGAACTCCAGCAACAAAAGCATTGCGGAAATCTCTGCGGAAGCCGGATTTTATGATCAGAGCCACTTTACGAAACGATTCAGAAAGGTCACAGGCATGACACCAATGGCCTTTCGAAAAGAATTCCATTGACCGTCAAAACGTACCCAAATTGACGTATCTCGATACTAGACTCAGCAAGCCAAGAGCGCTATTCTCCGATGCTCTTAATGATATTCCGAATTCTACCCTGTCTGATTTTATTAGAATTTTCCGCTACACTGCTGGTGGCGGAAGAGCCACTTTCTTTCAACGAGCATATTCGGCCAATTCTTTCTGATCGCTGTTTCAAATGCCATGGGCCGGACGCCGAAAATCAAAAGTCAGAGTTCAGATTGGACACTCGAGAACACGCCACTGCGGATCTCGGAGATGGGTTTTTCGGGATCGTGCCGGGCAATCTCAAAGAAAGCGATTTGCATTGGCGCATCTGGGACGAAGAGGAGGAGGATCGAATGCCGCCTCCCGATTCGAATTTAGCCCTTTCTGACGAAGAGCGGAAACTACTGGATCGTTGGATCGAAGAGGGAGCTCCTTATGATACCCATTGGTCACTTAAACCCTTGCCGAAATCGGTAGAGCCGCCCTCCGGGGATTCGACTTGGGCGAGAAATGAGATAGACAAATACATAGAAAGGGGATTCGCCATGAAGGGAGTCGTTCCGGCGAAAGAGTCTCGCCGTGAAAAATGGCTGCGGCGCGTGAGTTTCGATCTTACGGGCTTGCCTCCCAGCGTCTCCGAAATTGAAGCCTTCTTGGCTGACGAGTCGGAGCAGGCATTTGAGAAGGTGGTCGAGCGCTTACTGACATCCGATGCTTATGCTGAACGTATGACTAGCGAATGGCTCGATGTCGCTAGGTATTCGGATTCCAATGGTTATCAGCGAGATCATGAACGGCGAGTTTGGCCCTGGCGAGATTGGGTGATTCAGTCGTTTCAGGAAAACATGCCATACGACGAATTCGTTACCACGCAATTGGCGGGTGATCTATTTCCGGATGCGACCCAAGATCAGGTTTTGGCGACAGCATTTAATCGATTGCATGGACATCTGATGGAAGGAGGGATCGTTCCGGAAGAGTACCGCGTAGAGTATGTCGCGGACCGTACTCACACCTTTGGCTCTGCATTCCTCGGACTAACGATGGAATGCTCTCGGTGCCACGATCATAAATACGATCCGCTGACTATGGAGGACTACTATTCGCTTAGCTCTTTTTTTGCCAACATCGAGGAAGCTGGATTGATTGCCTTTTTTTCATTTGCAACGCCGACACCGGCTCTGGCGATATCCGACGAAAAGACGGATGAGTCTCTGGCTAAAGCCCAAAAAAAGATCGACGCCATTGCTGCCGAGCTGGAGGAGATCGAAACAGCTCCGGAAACTAAGGCGAACTTCGAAAACTGGCTGGCCACGAACCCTAGACTCGACTGGCCTGGGCGGGAAGCTTGGATTTCGTTTGATGAGCGCGAAGGCGAGAATTTCGCCAACGCGGTCGCTCCGGACGTCCCTGCCATTTCGCCAGAAATCAATAAACTCGTCCCAGGCGTATTTGGAAAAGCGCTACAATTTACTGGTGATGACAAGATGGAAGTGTTCGATGTGGGCCACTTTCCACGCGAGCACCCGTTCTCAGCTTCTGTTTGGGTTCGCCCGAATCAGTACGCTCCCCGCGAAAGCATTTTTAGCCGCGGTGGTGGAGCCGATGACGCCGCGAGTATGGGCTACGAATTCACGCTGATGGATGGTAAGCCGACTGCATCGTGGATTCACTTTTGGCCGGGCAATGCTATGCGTGTTCAGGCCAAGGACCGCATACCTGCTGGTGAATGGTCGCACCTCGTGCTTAGCTATGATGGTTCTGCAATAGCCTCCGGGGCAAAGATTTTCCTAAACGGCGAACCGATGGAATTGGTCACCGTTAAGGATCACCTCACCAAGGAGATCACCAGTTGGCAAACGCCTAGTGGCCAAAGAGTCCGTCAGCATCTTGTTCTAGGGGAGCGCTATCGAGACCGTGGTTTCGTGAAGGGCAGAATGGACGAGTTTCAAATGTTCGATCGTGAAGTTTCCGAGTTGGAGGCGCGCATGCTTTTTCGAATGCAACCGACATCTCCACTGCTGGGAACTCCGATTGGGAATATAGCCGACGTCGAGTTGGATGAATTGTATAACCATTTTCTGGCTACAGCTTACTTGCCGGCTATGAAGACGAGGGCGGAGTTGCAATCAGCGCGAGCAGAACGAAACCGCATCATGGATGGATTGGAAGCTATCAGTGTGATGCGCGAAACCGAGGAACCACGTCCGGCCTACATCCTCAATCGAGGAGCCTATGACGCCCGGGGAGAAGAGGTTATAGCGGATACACCTTCGGCCCTTCCGGAGTTTTCTGAAGACCAGCCACGAAATCGCCTTGGCCTTGCTCGTTGGCTGACCGATCCCGATCATCCGTTAACGGCTCGGGTGGCTGTAAACCGCTATTGGCAAATGATCTTTAGTGAAGGATTGGTTCGTACTCCCGAGGACTTTGGTAGCCAAGGAAGCAATCCGACCCATCCTGAGCTGCTGGATTGGCTGGCTCGCGACTTCGTCAATCATGGCTGGGACCTGCATCGTTTAATGCGCCAAATGGTGCTTTCCACGACCTACCGTCAAAGCACCTTTGGCGATCTGGCTAGCATGGAGAAGGATCCGGAGAACCTGACCTTCTGCCGGAGCAATCCGACTCGACTGGCTGCTGAGATGATTCGCGACAACGCCTTAGCGTTAAGTGGATTGCTCGTGGACGATATTGGGGGACCACCCGTTAAGCCTTACGAGGTAGCGGCTTCCTTTAAGCCCATGGAACCAGACGAGGGGGAAGGATTATATCGCAGGAGCCTCTACACGCTCTGGAAGCGAAATTCTCCTGCTCCGATGATGGTGGCTTTTGATGCTCCAAAGAGGGATGTGTGTAGCTTGAAACGCGAACCGACGACTTCACCTTTGCAGCCCCTCGTCATACTAAATGGCCCGCAGTTCGTTGAAGCCGCTCGCGTGTTCGGCGAAAGGCTTTTGGCGAAGCATAGCGGAGATCGAAAGGCTGTCATCGAAGACGCGTTTTATCAATTAACGAGCAGAAAGCCCGATTCGGAGGAAGCGCGGATCCTAGCCGATCTCTACGAGGCCCAACGCCAGGAATTCGATGCCAATCCAGTAGAGGCTAATGCTTTGCTCGAAGTGGGTCATGCTCCCGTTACTCTTTACGAAAACCCGAGGGAGCACGCGGCCGCTACGGTCGTAATAAATGCGATTATGAACATCAACGAATCTCTGATAGAACGATGAAAGAACCGCTTTGTACAGGTTATGAAAGCCCGATTGGGATGTCGCGCCGCTCATTCCTCAAGCAGATGGGCATGGGACTCGGGGGATTGGCTTTGGGCAGCCTGGTGAATCCCTTGAAAGTCGTCGCCAAAGATGCTCCTGCATTGGCGAATACTCACTTCCCAGGAACTGCAAAGCGTATCATTTATTTGTTCCAGTCTGGCGGACCATCCCAGATGGACTTATTTGACTACAAGCCGCGGCTAAACAAGGAGCACGGTGAAGAGCTGCCGGACTCCGTTCGACGAGGCCAAAGACTGACTGGCATGTCGACTAGCCAAGCAAGTTTTCCGCTGGCAGGGTCCCCCTTCAAGTTTGAGCAGCATGGCGAGAGTGGAGCTTGGTTTAGCGAGACCTTACCGCATATGGCGTCAATCGCCGACAAAATGTGTTTCGTCAAAACCTTGTACACCGAGGCTATCAATCATGGTCCTGGTGTGACTATGATGATGTCGGGATCTCAGATTCCAGGACGGCCCACCGCGGGATCTTGGCTCTCTTATGGACTGGGAAGTCCGAACAAGAATCTGCCCTCCTATGTTGTATTGACGCCAAAAGTACAAAAAGGGCAGCCATTGACATCACGCTACTGGGGCAGCGGTTTTCTGCCAGGACGGCATGACGGAGTCCGGTTCCGGCCAGAAAAGGATGCTGTTCTCTATTTAAACAATCCAGATGGGGTCAGTCGATCGAGCCGAAAAAAGACCATCGATCACTTGAAGGAACTGCATGAGTATCAAGTGAGCAAGCAAAGCGATCCGGTTTTGGAAAACCAGATTGAACAATATGAAATGGCCTTCCGCATGCAGGCCTCCGTCCCTGAAGTTTCCGACATTAGCGGGGAATCCAGGGCAACCTTGGAATTATACGGGGATGATGTGACCGAGCCCGGGACCTTTGCTGCTAATTGCTTACTGGCCCGTAGGCTAGCGGAGCGGGAGGTTCCCTTTGTCCAAGTGTTTCACACTGGCTGGGATGCCCACAGTGGGTGCCCAGGCAACGTGAGGTCGAACTCGCAAAAGACTGACCAAGCCTCGGCTGCCTTGATTAAGGACTTAGAATCTCGCGGAATGCTCGACGATACGCTGGTTATTTGGGGCGGTGAATTTGGCCGGACAAATTATTGCCAAGGCAAGATGACCAAAACGAATTTCGGCCGCGATCATCATCCCCGTTGCTTCACGATTTGGATGGCCGGTGGCGGTGTGAATCCTGGGTACAGTCACGGGGTAACAGACGACTACTGCTACAACATCGAGGCCGATGGCGTGCATGTTCACGATTTTCACGCGACGATGATGCACCTCTTGGGCATCGACCATGAACGCCTTACGTACAAGTTCCAAGGTCGCTACTTTAGGCTGACCGACGTACATGGCCATGTCATTAAGGAGTTGCTCGCCTAGCGCTTCACTCGAGATAGCGTAAAATCAAGTCGGTATATACAAATGCTGAAACCGGCATAATTAATTTTCTCCGTATTTATCGCTATTTCCTCTCTAGGATTTGGCCACGGTATCGACGGATCACATAGCCCAAACAACCCTAAAATTTTTTGTCAGGCGACGAGGGGACCCTCGGGCACAATGGGCTTGAATTTTCTGTTGATTTGAACAGGGCCATAGTGGATCCAAACATTGCTCCGGTCATCAATTCTCACGCTATCGCCGAAGGCAGGGACGGATTGCTCTATCTGGTGACGGACCATCCCAAAGCGGCATATATAGTCCAAAAAAAAGACGGTACTTTTGTACGTTCGTTTGGCGAGGGCTTGGTGGGAGGCCACGGACTGGAGATATTTGAAAAGAATGGGGAAGAGTACGTGATCCACGTAGATTGCGGCTGGCATTTTGAAGCCGCGGGATGGAATGCCCATCCTAGCAATGGGAGAATCACCATTCTCAAAACCGAAGGGACGATCGCTAATCGTCTGCCCACGCCGTTCGAAATGGGAATCGGAGAAGCGGGAGACAGGCAATTCATGCCATGCGACGTCGCCGTAACGCCTAAAGGGACGGTCCTTATCGCTGATGGATATGCTTCAGACCTTGTTTATGAGATGACAATGGACGGAGCTCTTGTCAAACGCTGGGGTGCTCCCAAAGAAGACGATCCGAACCACTTGCAAAATGCCCATGGGATTTCACTCGATTTGTCAGGAGATACGCCACTCGTCTGGGTGCCTTCGAGGGCTGAGAATAAGATCAAGGCTTTTACCTTGGAAGGCGATTACGTGGAAACAATTAACTTGCCTGGCGCCTTCGCCGGTCAGTTGTTTTTTCGAGGCGACAAAATTTACACGGCGGTTTGCTGGTCCAAGGAAAATGGAGTCGGTAAACGCCTATCCGAGTCTGGTTTTCTTCTTATAATGGATCGGGAAACCAAGCGAGTTCTCAGCGCTCCGGGAGGGAGCGAGCCCGTCTATGTCGATGGCGAGTTGCAACCTCTCTACCAAACTAGTCAGACGTTCGTCCATGGACACGATCTCTACGTCGATAGCGATGGAGCTATCTATATTGGTGAATGGAACGCCAATAGACGCTATCCGGCTAAACTGTCCCTTTCCCGTTAGGCCATTCACAATTTGGTTAGCAGCAACTGAGCTTGGTGAAGAAGAGAAAAATTTTTGCCACCATCACGTTGCATTTTTGGAAAAACTTCCTAAAAATTACAGATGTAATGGGTTTGTGCGAATTTGCAATCAAGTGAGAGTCCAATTCCTTTGACATATTAGGTAGTACAAGTCCTACAACCAGTTAAAGAGCGCGAGGGAAGATTGGTGACGCATGGCCTCCCATTGGAGCGCGAGGTTAAGTCAATGATAGCAACGAAATTTTTAGAGAACTCTTTGATTAACCGAGTAGCTTTCCGCATCGCCACTACTTTCGCCCTGTACGCAATTATGGCTGGGGATGAACTGTGGGCGAAGGCCGCTATTGACCCTGATGAAGGGGGAAGGGAGAAAATGCCAAAAAGCGACGCGATCGTTAGCGAGAAAGACGAAGTCGAGCTCGTCGAGGACTCCAATGTCAGCGAAGCCATTCAGCGACGGCCAGATCTGAGTTTCGCGAATGTGACCATCGACGGGGAGGGTTCGCGTCAATCGTTGGATACCATCTCCGCGGAAGCCGTTTCATCGGTGGAAGTTCTGAAAGCGGTCACGCCAGATCAAGACGCAGATTCTCGAGGAGGATCGATTCGGCTCAAAACACGCCCATCCTACACGCAAAAAGGAGTTTCGACGAAAATTATGCTCGAGACCGACTACAGCTCCTTCGTGGAAGAATTTGGTTATGAAGGGAGCGTGTCCGTCGGCGGTCCTCTAAACGAAGCGCGAACGATTGGGGGACGCTTTACGGTAGGCTACGAAAGTCAGCGTCGGGGCGATCAGTACATCAATAAGGATTGGTTTCGAAGGAGAGTCGATGGCGAGTCTAAACTAGCGCTAAGTGAATTGAATCTGAACGATATTGAGGAGTGGAATTCGGATCGGGACCTCAGCGCTGCCCTAGACTTTAAAGCCAGCGATTCACTTCGGTTTTCGTGGAAAGGCAGTCACAGCCTATATCGAAATCACGAAAAGCGACCGCAGCTAGAATTCCGGTTCAACAAAGGGGACTACGTGTCAATCAATCCCAGTGGGGCGAGCATTGAGAATATTGAGGTCGAGCGAGGCTACTTTGAATTCGAAAACGAGTTTGAAGTGGCGGAAACCACATTTGGGGCGGACTGGACGCGAGGCGATTGGGAAGCTAATTTCAAGGCAGTGTACCAGGATGATCAATACCGTCCGCTTGAGTATTTCAATATTGATTTCGTGAATCCGGATGTTGATGCAACTTACGGATTGGATAGTTACGTTTTTCCTACTGTTACTTTGGATAAGGGCACTTCTATCGAGAACGCTTCACAATTCCTGCTTGAAGATTTCACCTATAGGGACCGCCGTAGAGCTGAGATAGATACGATCGGCGCGGCCAATTTAAAATGGAGTAACGCGTTCGGTAACGAAAACCTAGCTTTGCGATTCGGGGCGAAGACCCGAAAACGCGTCAACGACTCATTCAATGAAACTTCTTATTACGACGATTCCGCTTCGGGATCGCCGTTCGCGCTATCTGACGTAGAGTGGGCCAATAACGGCATCGACTTTTTCGGGAGTCGTTACGACCTAGGTCCAGCTGTCGATCGGCAGCTGACAGATGCGTTTATCGAAAATGATTTCGATCGATTCACTTACGATGAGCGACGCTCAAGAGAACGATCCGACTCTTCTACATATTCTGTCCAAGAGCAAGTGGATGCCCTCTATGCCATGGGGGACTACAGCTTGGGAAAATGGCGAGCGCTCGTTGGCGTACGTCAGGAGAGCACCTTTATAGATTTTGAAGCCAACGAAGTACTCCTTGGCAAAGATGCCTTGGACAAGGACTCGGATGGCGATTTAAACGAGATCGTCTACTTAGGCTCAACCCCGACTTTCGGATCCAACGAATACAGCCACAATTTTCCGAATACTCACGTCCGCTATAAGCTGAACGAAAACACGACCTTCATAACTTCATACACTAAAACAATTGATCGCCCTGATTATGCTGATGTTGTTCCTTATCGTCTCGTGGCCCTGGAAGACCGTGAAGTCGAGGAGGGTAATCCGCTTCTAAAACCTACACTCTATACCAATATCGATTTTTCGGTCGATATGAGAATACGAGACGGCGGAATGGTGTCGGTGGAGTTGTTCGACCGGCAACTGGAAGACTATATATTCGGAAATGAAACCATCGTTGTTGGCGGAATCTATGACGGTTTTGAGTTGGAACGCCAGGAGAACAGTTCTAGCGCTTTTTTGAGAGGCGTATCTATGACTTGGAGCCAACCTATTAGGCTACCGCTCATAGAGGATGGATTTTCATTCAACGCTAAGTACGTGAGACAGGAGTCCGAGCTGCAGTATCCCGAGCGTCCAGGCGAAGTGCTTCCACTTCCAAGAATGCCAGACAATGAAGTGAACGTCTCTTTAACTTACGAGAAAGAAAAGCTATTTGCTCAAGTAAAGCTATGGAATGAAGACGACAATGTATTCAGAGTAGGGAACAGCGCCGAAAGCGATCGATACGCCGGATCGAGAAGCCGTGTAGATCTCACAGTAAGCTACAAGCTGCAAAAGAAGTCGCGGCTCTATGTGGAGTGGGATAACATAACAAGCGAACCCTATTTTAGAATCTACGAAGGCAGCCCGCTTTACGCGACCTTCTACCGTACTCGTCCCTGGAGCTTGACGACCGGAATGAGGATCGAGCTTTAGACGCTTGATCCAATTTAGTTCACAGCGCATTGCCGTGGATCGGAGCGGGCCCACTTAGCCGGAGTCGGCTAAATCGGTTTGGCGAAAATCATGAAGTGCTGCCAAGGGAGATCGTTTTTGGTTTCCACCCATTCGAATCCGACAAAACTCATCTCTTTTTTCGCCTGAGCCTGAGTCATCTTGTGGAGCGGTTTGATCGGGACCTTTGGATCTTCTGCTCGGTATTCCAGCAAGTAAAGGATTCCACCCGGTTTTAGAGCGGAGAAGATTGATCGCATCATCTCATAGGGATGAGAAAATTCGTGATAGGCATCGACGAACAGCGCGGCATCAATGCTTTCCGCTGGCAGTTGGATACTTTGAACTGAGCCAAGATGGATTTCCACGTTCGAGACATCACTCTCTCTCGATTTCCGCTTAATAAAATCCAGCATTTCTGGCTGAATATCGACGGCGATGACCTTGGAATCGGGAAATCGTTGAGCGATTCTAAAACTATAGTATCCCGATCCAGCGCCAATGTCGGCTATAGCTTGACCAGGCTTCAGCTGGATCATTCCGATTGCCTTGCTGGGCGCTTCCTCGTCTTCCCGATTGTCGCGCTCCAACCACGAAATTCCTCGGTGCCCCATTACTTGGGCGATCTCTCGACCTTGATAGTATTTACCGATCCCATCACGCGTTCTCTGGCCGCTCTCGTATATCGATTCGCGCTCGCTTTGAGCCAGCAAGTTGGCGCTCATTACCAAAGCGGCGATAAGTAGCAAACTTGACACCTGTGAAACTGGAAAAATCCGATTCATATCAATGGAAACGTATCAGGCACTATCAGAGAATGCGATGGTTGTACTGAATGAGCCAATTAAATCGTCATGACTTTGTAACATTCTAGTGTTTATATTTAATCGGTTGGCGTCGAGAACAGGAGACGTCGTTTAAAGGACCCTATTTTTAGTTCTGAATCCAACTCTAACAACTAAACGAATTTTCTAATGCCTGATGATGTTAGTCTAGACGAGGTGAATGGGCTGAATCGCGTGAAGTCTATCGGCATCGTACCTGTAGACGAATGGCGCAAGTCCTTCGAAAAAATACTGGCATTAAAGGAGGAGCACCGAATCAATTGTCTTTTGATCGATAGCAAAGAACAGATGGAGACATCCGATTATGGAGAAATCCTGGAGTTCGCTAAAACAATTCCTAAAGATCTCAAATTGGCGTTTTTAGTAGAAGATATATCGGGCGGGAAAGCCCAGACAACCGAACCGAAAATTCGGTTTCTAGAAGCAGTTGGATCCAAGGAAGAGCTGGATGTTCGCTCGTTTATCGACGAAGACGAAGCTCTCAAATGGCTCAAAAACTGAATTGGATCCAGCTGGAACTATCCGCGTTCCGCTGGCCAAAGCTGGTTGCCGCTTTCATCGAATTTCATGGCTTCGAGTTCTCCGTCAATTTCGAGATCGTCGCGCTCTTCGATTTCGGAGAGGTAAGCGGATGATAGCCAGATCCGATTGATTTGCTTGGTATTCGCGATTTGAGCGATTCGTATTTTGTCCGATTCCTCGGCGACCGCCATACGACAGGCGATTTCGATAGCCTCTCGATCTGTCTCGGCCACGAGCGGTATTCTCGTCGAAATTGGTGTCCGAGCCGTAAGGGCGTTGGTATAGGTGATGCCTAAGTTTATCTTCTCCGCTGCTCGACGCGTAGTTATGTCGGCCATACCGATTCCAATGGCATTTCCCTTGGTCGCCTTTGTGAGGTCGCGAATGACAATCTGGCTGATATTCGGGGTGTAATCTCTCTTTAAGTTGGCGGCGGAACGTCCCGTAACATTCGAGTCCATTCCTCCTCCGCTGACGTCCTTTCCGAGAGCGTCAATAACGAGCACGTCGATATCCGAGACGAGCATTTTGCCCATGATGCGCTTCGAGTAGTTCAGGAGCTCCTTCTCGCGAACGAAAATCGATTCTTTGGAGATGGCTTCTACTTTAGCTACGCCATTGTAAGCGTTCTCAACGATCCCAAGTCCGAAAATGACCGGGGCTTTATCAAGCATGATCCTAGCTGCCGCGGGAACCAGCTCGTGGAAACGACGGAAGCCTAGCTTGTGGACTGCTGTCGTTCCCAGGTGCTTCCCCAGCCCGATCAACATCATCTTGAGTAGACCGCTTTCGTAATCGGCTGCGAATGCCGTGTGCGCCTTGATCCGATTGCAGACTACGATACCGTCTGACTCGAAGGCGTTCTTGTCGCAGCAGACGGGCGTATCCTTGTCCAGACTACCGATTTCCACAACTTCCATTGTTGCATGGATAGGCGCGCCTACGGAGGCCTCAGTGATTCCCAAGCTCTCTAGTACCGCTAGCTGACCCGCGGCTGTGGCTCCACCGTGGCTACCCATGGCAGGAACTACAAAGGGGTCGGCGCTTTTCGACTTTAGAAACGAGACTAGAGCTTTGATGGCAGATACCTGCCCGCAAATACCTCGACTACCGGCAGTGATGGCAATCCGTTTGCCACTCAGCTCAATCGAGGGCAAGGCAGCCAACTGAGCTAGGGTTTCCTTCTCTACATCCTCAACGACGTCTTCGGGGAATCGTTGTAATACCGGTATGAGATTGGGGAGAGGATAGGGTTTCGAATTGGCAAAAGTGGGCCTTATATTTTCTATATCCAGACTGGTTGGGTAGGGGAAATCAGGCATCTTAACACCTTTAGTGACAATATTCTCGAGAGGAGGCAACGAGGGATTTGAATCCTTTGGCCACCATTCCTGCATCCGACCCAATCGCCACGAGATTAAAACCTGAATCGTAGTATCGTTGGATATCGGAATTGCTAAAACCCAGGATTCCGGATGCTTTTCCGTTCTCCTTTGCCGCATCGCGCGTTTTGTCAATTGCTTCAAGGAAGTCGGGATGGTCGAACTGCTTAGGAATTCCCATAGAAACAGACAAATCAGCAGGGCCAACAAATAGAGCGTCAATTCCTTCCGTTGATGAAATTGAGGCCGCATTTCCCAGAGCCAATGGTGACTCAATCTGGGCAATGATGAGTGTGCTCAAATGGGCTGTTTTGAGTTGCTCATCCAATAAGGCTCCATAACGAACGCTCCGATTCATGGAAGAAACCCCTCTATCTCCATGGGGAGGAAATCGAGAATGGGCAACAGCTCTTTGAGCTTCCTCGACTGTGTTGACGTTGGGAATCATTAGTCCCCAAGCCCCGAGATCGAGCGCCTTCTTAAAATAGACTGGATCAATTGCAGGCAATCTAACGATGGGGGCGATGGAACTGTTTCCCAGCGCCATCATCTGGGACGCGAGGGACTCCCAGGATCCGGAACCATGCTCCATGTCGATTAAGCACCAGTCCAGCCCCGAGCATCCGGCAATTTCCGCTAATGCGGGAGAACCTGTGTTGAGAAAAGTGCCAATTAGCTTGTCGCCAGCCAGGACGTTTTCGCGAAAATTCAAAGGATCCATAACGAGGATAGTCTCCAGCTGTTCAAACCTTCGAAAACGTATCTGTAATTTATATACATTCAAGCATTGCGCTCGGATTTCCTACCAGCGAATCGCCTGGAATTCCCAATCGGGATCTACTTTTTTCATTTCTGACTCGTCGTCGCGAAAGTCGAGCCCGCTTTCCAAATAGTTTTTATGCAATCTAGCCAGTTGTTCCTGGTCTATGGAAACGCCGAGCCCAGGTCCATCCGGAATGGGGATCGTCCCATTTTTGAACTCCAGGGGCCCACCTTCGATGATTTCATCGCATTGCCAAGGATAGTGCGTATCCAAATCATAGTCGAGTTGCGGGATACAGGCGCCCAGGTGTGTCATGGCTGCCAGCGATATGCCCAGGTGGCTATTGGAATGCATTGAAATGCCACGCCCGAAGGTTTGACAGATACGGCAAAGCTCGATGCAAGGGCGGAGGCCTCCCCAGTAATGATGATCCGTTAATATGACGTCTTCCGAGTGGAGTTCGACTGATCGGGGAATATCCTCGAATGAAGTGGTACACATGTTTGTGGCTAGAGGCGATTCAATCGCTTTTCCCACCTCAGCCATGGCTTCCTGACCTCTAACCGGATCCTCCAGATACTCCTGAATTGGATCCAGTTTCCTGCCTATCCGAATTCCCGTTTCTACGGACCAAATAGCATTTGGATCCAACCGAAGTGGCACGTCAGGACCAAAGGCATCTCTTAGAGCGAACATGGCATCTGCTTCATCGTCTGGAGGAAGGACGCCCCCCTTGAGTTTGATCGAACGAAATCCAAAGGCCTCTGTCATCGCCTTCGCTTGCTCGACGATCGATTCTGTATCCATGGCCTCGTCCTGGCGAGCTGACGCCCAGCCTTCGGCCCTGTCGTCTTTGCCGAATCCCAGTTTTCCGCCGGCGCCTTCGAGCTTGTAGAATAGGTAAGCCCCAAAGGGCACAGCATCTCGAGCGGCCCCGCCTAAGAGGTCGCACATTCGGACGCCAAAACGCTTTCCGAGGTAATCCAGGCAGGCTACCTCCAGGGCGCTTTGAACGTGAACCCAGACTCTTTGGTCCCACGGCGCGTCTCCTCGCGTCTCGTCGATTTCAATCAAGTGCCTCGCTTTCTCGAGAAGACGGGTAAACTGAACCGGATCCTCTCCTAGGAGACCTTGGCAAACGAGCTCCAGGGATTCAGTAACCCCATCCGTACAGGGGCTCTCGCTAATTCCGGTTAATCCGTCCTCGAATGCTAGTTCGAGAATGACACGCAAGCCATAGGGCGCATGAAGTCCGGAAGCATTACGTAATGGTGGATCCGTAAAGGCGATAGGTGTGACCTTGTAGCTGGTAATTTTCATAGAGATGAGGCAATTGGCAGCTTTGAGCTCTGAAACGCTGCTGATAAATCGCAGTCAAAGGTAATTTTCGTCAAATACAACCCGATCATTTAGTTTGCGCGTATTTCCGGAGTCCATTTCTTAGCAATCAATGATTAACGCCGGGCGAGTTCAACGGAGCGGCTTGGATAAAGCGTCCGGGACCATAGTAAAAATCTGATCGAATATGAATCGCTTACGTCAAATCTCCGTTGTCTTTGCTGCTTTCTGGATGGCTTGCGCGCTGTTCTCAATCCCCCCATACGTGCAAAGGGAGGCCGAACCTCTGTATAAGGAATTCTTAGACAGCTCGTTTCCATTTGTGGAAGCGACGGTCGATCTTCGAGGAATCGCTCCTTCAGGAAACACAGACAATCTGATTCCAAGAGCCATTGTGTTGCCATTGAAGAACGACGTATTCGTCTGTTTTGATACGGAATTGCTCCGCGTGGCAGGGGTCTGGAAAGGCGGTTTTCTCACGCCTCGCGGCTTAGCAATGCTGTCTTACGAAGTGCCGCTAAGGAAAATGGGAGGCGGGCAAAAAGATCTCCCCAAGCCGTTAGGCGAGGTTGTTCAGGCTAATGGTCTTTATCCGGGCTGGCAGGAATCGGGTAGCGTGTCATTCAGGGATCCGCGAAGCCGTTGGCTTGATGAAAAAGAATTGGGCAGAGGACCTTTGGATCCACAAACTGGAGAGTGGTCTGGAATCGAAGTCCATGAATCCGGAGCGGTACTTAAATACACACTTTATGGTGGTCGCGTTGAAGAGAGCTATGCAGTTTCTACAGACGATAGCAGCCTGAGGCTGCTTCGGACTATCACTATCCAAGGAATTCGGGAATCACTAACGTTCGTAGTATCCGATCTAGGAGAAGATCGAGCGCCTATTGAATTAGTTGGGGAAGGTTTGTCGCTGATCGATGAACGCTATGTGGTTGCCCGTGTAGATGGCAGTTCTGGAGCGCCTGTCAGAATAGTTTTGGCGACCGATTTGAACTCGGGAGCCATTTCTATTGAGAAAATTTCGGAAGCTGTCCCGCAGACCGACAATAAAGGTTCCCGCTGGCCGGAAACCATCTCGGCTGGAATTGAACTTGGGGAGCCACAAGGCATTTTTGCAGTGGACGAAGCCATCATTCCTTACCCTAATCCTTGGAAACGGCGGATAAGACCGGTCGCTATCGACTTTTTCCCCAACGGAGACGCAGTACTAGTGACTTTCGATGGCGACGTGTATCGGTTGTCAGGGCTGGGTGGAGACAGCGATCTAATCGAGTGGCGACGAATTGCAGCAGGGTTTAACGAGCCTCAATCCATTCGAATTAGAGACAACGACATATTTGTATTCAGCCGCTTGGGTATAACGCGACTGCTTGATTTGGACGACGATGGGGAAACCGATTATTACGAAATGTTCTGCAACCGCTTTACCCAGAGCGCGGATACGCGTGATTACCCGATGAGCCTGGCCCTTCGGCCGGATGGCAGTTTTGCCATCACTAAGGGAGGTCAACAAGTGAATGCCCGATCGCCTCATAGCGGTCGAGCGATGACTATTTCGGCCGATGGAAAGCGAGTTGATTATTTAGGATACGGTTTGCGGAATGCCTATATTTCCTCTCACCCGACAAAGGATCTGATTACCGCGAGCGACCAGCAAGGCCATTGGGTGCCTTCCACGCCTTTTTTAGTGATTCGCGACGGGCGATACTTCGGTTACGACCCAGGCGCGCCTGAATCGCAAACTAGAATCCATCCACCTGCTTTATGGATGCCTCACCGGGTGGTTCAGTCGGGAATCGAACAGCTTTGGCCGATGCGCGAAGAAATGGGGCCACTCAAAGACTCAATTCTCTATATCGAATACAAGAAGCCCAGTCTCTTTCAGATTTTCATCCCGGATGAGGAAGACTACACGCAAACTGCTGGAATTCCTCTACCCATAGAGTTTGAAACGCCCATCTTGAAAGGAGCGATCAATCCAATTGACGGCAGCCCTTATTTGGCGGGTTTCCAGATTTGGGATTCCGTAGCTAGCAGATTGGAAGGCCTTTGCCGCCTACGAGTTCTGGACGGAGCGAATGAACGACCCATTGCTGCAGAAGCATCGGAAAATGGAGTGCTTCTCACATTCGACCAGCCTCTAGGTCCAGAACGTTCTCTTGATCCAGCGAATTACCAGATAAGCAGTTGGGAATATAAACGCACTAGCGAGTATGGATCTCCCCAGTTTAAAGCGGACGGGACGCCTGGGGCCGATGAATGGTTTGCCCATTCCGTATTCCTCTCGAAAGACAGGAAATCCGTGTTCTTAGCCATCGAGGAAGTGAGGGAAACCATGCAATTGGAAGTTCAATACAATTTGTTTGGGAAATGGGCTCCGGTCTATTTAACGGTCAATGATGTCATTTCCACGAGTCTTCAGGAAGCTGATTTCGAACCGATAAATTTCGCAAAGCTATTCGCTTCGGAACCGACTCCTCGAGAAAAAGCGACTCGAAGTTCAATTGTTTCCGTAGCCCGTGGCCAGCAGCTCTATGCGCAGATGGGCTGCGTTGGGTGCCACTCGATCGATGGGACTACTGAGGGTCGCAGTGGCCCCACCTGGCTCGGAGCTTTTAAAAGTCGTCGCACATTGAAAGATGGAAGCCGAGTGAGAGTGGACGAGGCGTACCTGCGAACCTCTATCCTTGATCCTGCGGCCGTCGTCACGGTCGGCTATGATGACCAAGAAGCTGGAATGCCCTCATATAGAGGTATCCTCTCTAACGAGGATGTTGATTCGTTGGTATTGTTTATCCGCTCCCTACGGTGAGGTATGAAATGGGCTAAAGCCGCCCTGCAGCCCATTGAAGTCCGCGACCGACAAGCTCCTGGAATTGAGGATTAGCGATCGTTTCGTTAGTATGGCCAAAAGTAGTCCCAAATACTCGAGCCTCACCATACTGATTGGTCCAGAATACCGGATGCGTCTTACCGGTTTCCTCACTAACGCCAGTGCCTAAGGTTGTCGCGTTCGGCCACAGTTTATCGATTATGTACAACTCGTCCATTGGGGAAACCCAGTCTTTTGGAAACCCTTCCATGATAGGGTGGTTCGGCTCCGTAACCGTGACCGGGTAGTGACTCTGATGATCGTGCCGGCGCGTGGTTACGCCCAAAAACTCCCGCCAAAGATCTTCATCTGTGGCTCGGTACGTATGCATAGCGCAATGTATGACAACTGCCGAGACGCCTTGCTTGTGTCCTGAAACGACTTTTGAAATATAATCTGCATCTTCCGTATTGGCAAAGCACTGGTTATGAACAACGACATCGTACTCGGCAGCCCAGTAGGGGTTGTCGAAAAGTTTCGATTGGTAGTCTTTGGAATCCCCGCCTTCGTGCACTATCGTCCAGTCGATGTCGGCAAATTCTGAGATCCCAGTCGTCAGAACCTGCTTTTGGAAATCGTAGTCGTGGCAGCATCCACCTGTGATAAGGAGGGCGCTGATTGGCGTTTCTCCTTTCGGGAGCGAGCAACCACCTAAGGCTAGGGCAATGACGGAAACCAAGATAGCGAACGAACGGCGGTACAGATGATTCATATTCTTCTCCTCTAGTCGTTTTCACCGATTGGCAATACTTTCCTCATGTTTCCCACCATCTAGATGGTATCCATCTGGGTGCTTTTTGCCGATACCTACCCCCATAAATGCCTTGTTCTATCGATCGGCTGTAGTCATCGGCACACGCGAATAGCAAGCAGTCAAAATTGGCCTGAAACAGCAGGATCTGCCTAGGAAAAGCCCAGATTTGCAATGCCAAATCAGGCTCGTTGAGCGATACTATTTTATCACCGAAAAGAATAGTAAAAGCCTCCGATTGGCGGAAGAACGACAGAAGGGCATCGGAGCTTGTGGCTAGAGTCGAAATCATTCGATGTATGTGAAAACAAAATACGCTATTTTGATATAATAAGCACCAAAATTCCAAAAACGAATCACCAACCGAAATATTAAACTGAAAGGAAAATAACCATGTTGCGAAGCGTAAAAGGTATGATTGGATACCCCATCGAAGCAACCGATGGAGTAGTAGGAAAAGTCAAGGATGCTCTATTCGACGATCGCCATTGGCGCCTGCGCTACGTTGTTGTGGATACAGGCACCTGGCTCCCTGAAAAGTAAGTCCTTCTAAGTCCCTTCCATCTTAAAGAATTGGAAACGGGCTGGGTTGGAAACTGCCTCAAGGTAGTTTTGAACAAGGCTCAGGTTGAAGGATCGCCTGAGTTGAAGGACCAGGAACCGGTTTCGATGCAATTCGAAGAGAAGTACGCCAAATATTACGATCTACCGACCTATTGGATGGATCCCTACCTATTCGGTGGAGCGGCAATCCCCTCATCGATTGGCCCGGAATACAGTCCTAAAGGCGAAGCGGAACGTCAGGCTCACGAGTTTCGCATGAGGCAAATCGCGGGTGAACATCTGCGGTCCGCTCATGAAATCATGGGCTACCACATTCATGCCGAGGACGATTCGTTTGGCCACGTGGAAGATTTCGTTCTGGATGACAGTAACTGGCGCCTCCAATAAGCGATTATCGATACCGTGAATTGGCTCCCTGGCAAACCATCCTTGATCGATATCGGCTGGGTAGAATCCTTCGACTAGGAAACGAAAAAGGCGAACGTTGATCTGACGAGAAAGCAAATCAAAATGGCTCCTCGTTTCGACCCCTTCGACCCGGTCAATGAGGATGCGAACCACAAGCTTTACGATTATTATGGAAAGCCACGCGATTGGGAAACGCCGGCAGCGCCGATTTTCTAATTTGGATGCAACCGTTTGGGGGTTAAGGTGAAATTGGCGCGCCGCGTTTGACGCTGCGCGCTTTTTTATAAATTAGAGTGGGATGGGTTTTGGAAGATCGGTAAAGCTCCAAGCATGGATTCTTGCTTCCCTGATGGCCCTCGTTTCAGTTTCGAAGGGCATCGCTAACGAGTTCGATGGCGATTTTCATATTTGGAATGAGTACAAGCTAACTGAATATTCAGAAGACAGGTGGACTACGTTTACGTGGGCGGAATTGCGATTTTTCGTTGATGCTTCAGAATTGGGGCTTTGGCTTCTTCAACAAAAAGCTTACGCATCCCTATCGGATCAACTGAAACTGGGGATTGGGGCCTCTTACCTGGACGCGAAAAGCTCGTCCGGGGGATGGAATTCCCAATCGAGATTGGAATTTGAACTCAATCCTAGATGCCGGCTGGGACGCGATTCGCTTATAGCTTTGAGGAATCGAATCGAGCTACGGTCCTTGGAAAGCCTAAACTATGCCGAGCGACTCGTCTCTCGGCACCGAATTACCTGGGCCCGAAGTTTTAGAGCTTCGCAACAATTGAAGCGCATCGAAATTTCAGAGGAGCTTTTCTACGATTTCGAGTCAGGGCAAATCGTGGAAAGTAGATTTAGACCGGCTAATCTGTTTTTCTCTGCAAGCCAGCGGAGTTGGGTGAATGTATTTTCACAGATAAGATCAAGGAGACTGCCTGAGAGTGGCGAATGGGAACATGCCTTTATTTTGGGATTCGGCTTGCGAATGAGGCCGTGGCGTTAAAGGGGACATTGACGTAACGCCTTCAAGAGCGATCATAGGATTTCTTTCTCATCCCTTTATACAATGAAGAGCATAATCTCAGCCGCTTTCTATTCATGCATTTCGCTAGTTGCCTCTCTGCCGGAGATTCTGGCGAGTCAGGGACCTTTCATGGCCACTGGCATCAAAATGGGCGAAGTTGATCAAACATCGGCGATCGTCTGGGTACGGCTAACGAAAAATGAAAGCTATCGATCGGATGGACGAGAATGGGAGAAAGACGATGAAGCCCTCCCTGCAGGATTGAGTATTGGAGACATGCAGCACAGCGCTGCCGGTAGCGAAGGCGAGGTTCGGATTTCGTTCTGGCCAACCAGCAATCCCGAAGACGTTAAGAGGCTTCAGTGGTCTTCGGTTGTTCCTGAGAAAAATTTTTCCGCTAAACTAGAATTGAAAAACCTATCACCAGGCACTGAATACGCTTTGAAGGTTGAGGGTCGACCCAGTGGCAGAGGTCAATCCTCAGTCGAAGTCTTAGGCAGTTTCAAAACAGCGCCTAGCAGAGAATCCGGCGCCCCGGTCAAATTCGTTCTCGTCACTTGCCACGATTTTCCGAGGAGGGATGATCTTATCAACGGTCACCATATTTACCCTGCCATGCTTGATCACGTGAATCCAGACTTCCTGGTCCATGCCGGCGATATCGAGTACTATGACAAGCCTTTCCCTTGGGCGAAAACGGAAGCTCTAGCTTACTACAAATGGGATCGGCTTTTCGGGCTACCCAATTTCCGGGAATTCTATCGGCAAGTTCCTGCCTATTTCATGAAAGACGACCACGATTTGCTCAGGAATGACAGCGTTCCCGGAGACACCTACGGCGAGTTAACTTGGAACCGTGGAATTGAGATATTCAACGAAACATTCCCAATGGGAGACCGACCCTATAGAACCGTTCGCTGGGGAAAAGATCTGCAAATTTGGCTGATGGAGTCGCGGGAATACAGAAGCCCTAATAAAAGTCCCGACGGGCCTAATAAGACCATTTGGGGAGAGAAGCAGAAGGAATGGTTTTTTGACACATTCGCGGCTTCTAACGCGACCTTCCGTATCGTAATCAATCCAAACCCGATTGTCGGTCCAGATCGTGAGAAAAAGAAAGACAATCATGCGAATTCAAATTTCACTTACGAAGGAGACGAGCTCCGGGCTTTTATCGGGAGCCAGAGGAATGCATTCATACTCAATGGCGACCGACACTGGCAATATGTGAGCGTCGATGAGAAGACGGGAGCGCGGGAATATTCCTGTGGTGCTGGAACCGACATTCATGCGGGAGGGTTCAAGCAATCGCTTCGCTCCTCTAAACACCGTTTCTTGAGAATCAAGGGAGGATTTTTGAGCGTCAACGTGGAACGTGACTCAGGCAGCCCGAGAATCAGCCTCAGGCACCACGATGTTCACGGAGAAGTCGTGAACGAGGATGTATTCGTGGGCGAAAATTAGGCTATTCTAAACTATCTGCGGCGACCCGTCTTTTCCCACCATCCGTTTGGCGGAGACCAATCGTTTTCGAGCAACGCGGCGTGGTCTGTTTCCAATTTTGGCATATCGACTTCCCGGATTCTTACCTCCTGTTCAGCGTACTGAATAGCGTCGAAATTGGGATTCGTGTACGGGTAGCTGGCCCCAACCTCGTCGAGCCAATCTTGAAGTTCGATTTTTAGGGTAGCTGCCAGCTCTGGATATACGGAGACAATATTCCGCTGTTCTTGAGGATCGCTGGCAAGATCGTACAATTCACTGCGACGATCTTCGTAATAGTGAATAAGTTTCCAGTCTCCACTGCGAACAATCGAGGAGGGCTCTCCGCCTTGATTACCGTAGTGTGGATAATGCCAATACAAGGATCGTTTCTCGATGGTCTCTCCCTTTAAAAGGGGAACTAGACTGACGCCGTCGACATGTTGCTTGGGGAGAAGATCGATATTGGCGAGTTCGAGCAGGGTAGGAAAGAAGTCGTTGCCAATTACTGGAGTATGGCAAACTTCGCCAGGGAGTGGCGAGTCCGCCCATTTGATGTAGAAGGGTTCACGGATTCCACCTTCCCATTGCCGTCCCTTGCCGCCACGGAGGGGCAAATTCGATGTCGCTTTTCCATCACCAGCTGAAACGCCGCCGTTGTCTGAAGTGAATACTATTATCGTGTCGTCCTCTAGGCTTAGCCTATCGAGCGTATTCAGAACCATACCTACAGCATCGTCCATCGCTTCGACCATGCCCGCATACAAGGGGTTGTCTTGGACTTGCCGCACCGGAGTCGTGCGATCGATTAAGAAGCGGGACTTGGCGATGGGGCGACTGACTGCCTTTTTTCGATACTTTTCCCAAAGAGCTTTCGTCGTTTGGATGGGACCATGCACATTGTAAAAGGAAAGGTAGGCCAGAAACGGCTTATCTTTGTGTGTTTCAATAAATCGAGCAGTTTCCTCGCCTAGCCGAATTGGAAGATACTCGCCAATTTCGCCATCTTCCATCTTGGGGTTCTCGTACGGCGAAAAGTAGCCGCCAGGTGGACTGCCCCGATGGTGGCCGCCAATGTTGATGTCAAAGCCATGATCCTCCGGAAACGATCCCTCGTCTCCCAGGTGCCACTTGCCAGCGAAAAAGGTGGTGTAGCCTGCGTCTTGGAATGCCTCGGCCAAGGTCGTATCCTCGTGGGGAAGACTCCAAGTGTATGCAGGGGGTAGAAGCTTGGTATTCCGCTTCCAATCCTCCTTCTCTTGGGCGCCAATCCAGTTAGTAATATCCATACGGGCTGGATACTTCCCTGTCATGAGACTGGCTCTTGAAGGGCTGCAAACCTGGCAGGTCGCATATCCCTGGGTGAACCGCATACCTTCATTGGCAATTCGGTCAATGTGAGGACTTTCGTAGAAGTCGCTACCTTCAACGCTGAGATCTCTCCAGCCGAGATCGTCAGCCAGAATAAAAACGATGTTCGGTTTTCTTTCCGCGAACAGAGCGAACGAAGTCAGAGAAAGAAGCAGAAATGAATAGGCAGGGCGACAGTAACTTGTAATAAGTCGAGCTTGTTTCATAGACTAATGTCGCCATGTGCCCGCGCCATGGAAAGCTTTTTCTCAAGAGGATAGGGGAATCCAGAGTCTCCGAATGGTTGGGTTGCTTGTCCTCAAGCAACCGCAAACTTTGCTGGGCTGTATTGACTGCCTCGGTTCACCGAAACGTCCGCAAATCTCGGTTTTCGCAGGGAGAACTGGCTCAGTACTTCAAATCCCACATCCGGAGGGCCAAGTCAGTCATCCGAGACTGTTAATAAGGCGTTCGCCCGGCACATGTCGTTCCTTTTACGAATCCGAATATAGATTCATCCTGGTTAGGAACATATCATGGCTCTCCCTGAGGCGTTCAATGTCTTCCCTAGTTCCTGAAAATGCGAATACAAACAGATCGCCATCAATGAAGGTGAAGATCTCTCGCGTCTTACCAATTTTGCCTTTGCCCATTGGGTACTCGTATTCGATCTTCCGAGTCCAGTTTTTCAAAATGTAGGGACGCTCTCGGCCTTCGCCAGTATAGTGCTGGTAGGTTACAGTCTTAGTGGGAATATCCGTTTTCAAGGAAGCAACATAGGGAAGCCAAGATTCGTCTTGGAGCGTTGCTAAGAATTCTACAGAAGAGAAGCGGGACACTCCGAAGGAAAGTTCTCGAATCTTTCGGTCAGTTAGCATGATCGAGTAGCGCGGTGTTCGGGATCGGGAAAAAACCCATCGTCCTTTATCTTCGAATATAAAACGATGATTGCCGGAAGCGATGCACAATCGTTTTTCGATCGGACCGTCTTCCCGGACTTCTATGTATTTGCCGGTCATGCTTGGGCGAAGTTGCTTGGGCCAGGAAGTAATCGGCTGGTCCGATAGTTCGGATGTTGATCGAGCAGCCAGGCTGCTGTTCGAAAATATTGTCAGCAAACTGAATGCAGCTAACGCCAGCTTAATAGGAATCGATCTGTAGGAGGGCATTTCTGAATTAGAGTCCTGAAGTTTCCGAAGCGAATTCGGTGGCAGTCATATCTTGGAAATTGTCTCTTCTATAGGTTCTTAAAAGAGGAGTGCCAGGAGGGTAGACGCCCGTTTTAAAAAGGTTATTGAAACCGTATTTTCGTTTTGGAGGACTGTAGTAAGAAGTGCTCCAAATGGAAAAATCCACCTCACTTTCGTATAGGCAAACCATGGATCCCCTTAGATAGAAAGTCTTCCCACCCCATTTTTCTAAAAAACGAGGAAAATTTTCATTACCTCCACTTTGATTGCCATCCCCTAGCACGTTAGAAGGACGTATACCTGAGACGGTTGCGGCTGATACCTCAGTCGAGCTGGCATTAGGCTTGACGCTAGTGTCGGAGTCATCCCAGTTTTCAGAAAGGTACGTGATTGAATCGCCCATGATAGCCGCGGGGACTTCACCCCAGTCAGGGTCGTACGCACTATTGGATGACATTTGACCATCTGCATTGTAGTGACCTTGTATGTACAGTGCGTTGTTGGTCACGAAACTCATTCCGGGCTCAAGTCCGCGACTTGGGATTCCTTCTCCGGCCACATCAGTTTCGGCCCCGATTAGTCTAATTCCTGTATAATTCAATTTAGCAGCAGCTGTTGAATCTGAATTCGAGCTATAGCTTTCAAAGTAAACAACGCCATTCCAATCAGTGCTCGGGTCGTACCCACCAATGTGTTTGATATTATTACTCGTGTCAGGATTTTCAATAAGCTGCTTTAATTTTCCCGTATGAATATTGATCGTTGTGATATACTCGCCGCGACGTCTATCTAAAAATGCACTTTGCTTGTGCTCCCAAAGAGATCCTTCTAGGTTGCTGATATCCAGTGTATTGCCATCGCCATCATAGGCGCTAATAGAGTTGGCAGTGGTATCCCACTTGAAATAGAGACCTGCCTTGTTGGACATTTTCTGAGTTTCGATCTCCACGTTGTAGTCGTTATGAGAAGTTGGTAGGGGCGGTTCTATAATTGCTCGACTAGAATTTTCGGGATCGTACGCGCTTGTGCTTGGGTCGTCGGGTTCGTAGTCCGCGAAAGCGACTGGTTTGTAGTTCTGCACGCCGTGGGCAACCGTTTGCAGATTGCCTTTCCACCGGTTAGAAGCGTATGAACGAAAACCAGAGCTAATGGATCCCGTTCCGAGTTCCGAATCCATCCAAACACCGTTGACCTCCATGTTTGGATAAGAGCCACTGCCATCGGAAAATTTTAGATGTCCGGTCCTACTGCTGGGACCCAAATGCTCTAGATGGTGATACACGTGTCCAGCTGATGTCACGATGTCGTGGAAGGTAAGTCCATTCCTCGGAGCCAACCTCAAATTTCCATTGGTATGAACAGGTCCGTAGACGTCCATGAGTGGTCCTGGATGTATATCCAGAACTGGATTGTAAAAAATGGCGTGAGAAAAGAGTGGCGAATCTCTCACTTGAAATCGCTGGCCAATGTAAGAACTGATGTCTGGTCCGCCATTCGGATCGGAAACCGTTGCCTTACCGTACAAGTTAACATCGAAAGCCCGAACGTATTTCCCTTTCATGGGATCAAACATATTGTCCGGTTCGCTAGGATCGATGTAGACGAGCGAGCTATTGGGAACGGTGCCGGCATAGAGCTCCAGATCGCCGTATTTGACATTGGAACGAAGGCTCGAGGCTGCTGGTAGAGACAGGGCTCCCGAATTACCTGAAGCGAAGGTGTTTGAAGCGACGGTTGTTTTGTTGTCGAAGGTGTAGGCCAGCTGGGCGAAGCCGTACTCCACTACCGCTTCGGCTGTATTGTCGGCTTGGGCCCTCAGTTTGTGGCGATGGTTTACACGTCTCTCACTGACCGAGTATCTCAATATACTGGCCATTACTGCCGACAATACGCCGACAAGCAAAAGAGTAGTAATCAAAGCGGATCCTTTGCGTCTATTTCTTTCTTTGAAGTGTTTCATATCGGTTAGTATAGAATCGGCGGATCTAGGTTTCGCTGTCTCGACGATAGGCCATGCATTCTATTCGGCATGAATGAAGACGGATTTAGAGTGCTGGAAGGAAATGAAGGAAACTTCGCGAGATACATGATTAGGCGTGCAGCATCAGCGTATGCCGTATAAGTAGAAACTCCCAAGATCTCATAATAAAAAAGCGAACAGGGTCGGAGCGCTGACTTCATATTGGAAACATTCCTAGACTCGAATTTTGCAAGCATCCCAAAGCGACAAGGGCAGCAATCTTTTCGGTACTATTGCGTTGAACGGATTTCAAATGATGTTCAGGTGCTGCATTCAGCGATATAAGCTGCCTTATTCATAGCTACCCCCTTGGCGAGATAGTGAAATTGTAGGTATTGGTCACTTGCTCTCCGACTTTTCCGTCGTGGATGATTTCGCCTCGAACGACGATGCTTCTGTCGTAGAAATTATAGAACAGCTTTCCGTCGCTCAAACCATTGGACAATTCGATCACTTCATGGTGCTGCCCATAGCTTGACGTTGCGGGGAGGAGCGTGTCCAGATCGCTGCTGCTACTGGGATTATACTCATCGTCGAACATGAGCACGGGTCCTTCCTCTCCATCTCCCTGAGTCCAGCGATAGTAGCCGATGATCCGGCTAATTTTATCAGAGTCATTGATATCCCGGTGAACCAGGACTAGGAAGTCTCCGGAAGCGCCATCGTTTTGCTCGGTGCGGTCCGTATAGGAAGTGTAAGTCTTAAAGTAGTCCGAGTATCGGGCATTCTCGATCATCTCGTTAGTGAAGTTTCGAATATCCCGATTGATCAAGAGACGCCCCGTTCCATTAGCCGCCGTGTTGGAGCCCATCAAAAAAATGGATATGGAACCTCCGAGCACTACCGTAGAGATGGC
The DNA here is from genome assembly GCA_036166175.1 of Verrucomicrobiota bacterium. Taxonomy (GTDB): domain Bacteria; phylum Verrucomicrobiota; class Verrucomicrobiia; order Opitutales; family Opitutaceae; genus Pelagisphaera. The sequence continues at coordinate 53,422 of JAYZHU010000212.1, forward strand.
CATGCCCACCAGCAGTTCCATCAACGTAACACCCGCTTTACGCCTCTTCTTGTATTTGCGAAAGCCTCTCATTGTATTTAAAAGGTTGGTACTTCTGAGCGGATCGCGTACAGCGTTTCTGTGTGGTCCGTCGTCCTCATCCCGTCGGTAAACGCGTGCTCGTAACGGACTATGATCCTGCGAGCTTGCCCAACGCCATTGCTGGCATCCGAGATATCGTCAATGTAGACGATAACATTCATGGCCATGTCATCGTTTGCGTCGTCCGGAGTGTTCTTGATGTCGATAAGCTTTTCGTTGGAAATATCGGTGGAGCTGTCGCCTTTGATGGGATCGGAAGGAAGCGGAGATACCGTGAGTGTGTCAGCAACCCCCTCATGGAAGAGTGTTGGCAATACCGCTTCGTCAAGCGACGCAAACTCCATGTTTTTCATTTGCTCGATATAACCTTGAGCAATTGTCAGAGCGGTATTCTCGTGGATTGCCAACTCCGTGTACCGGCGAGCTTGCATTAAGCCTGTTAGCAGCCCAAGAGACGAGAAACCAAGAATTACCATGGCTACCATAATTTCTACTAGAGTTAACGCTTCCTTTCCGCGTATACCCATTCTTCTATGAATTGGTTTTAATCTCTTCATCTTCCTAAATAAGCCCTTGTCGACCCCTGACGAATCGGATTTTTGGCAGTTTGGTTAAGGCCCCGGATGAGAATTGAGCAATGAGCATACCTCAACGAACCCGCCGATAGGACTTAGCGCCTAAGGGGAGTTGAAGAAAGTACTCAATTGGCTTGAGTTGCTAACTCTGATGAGGAGATCGCTATTCGCTCTGAAGGGCGAAGTGCGTCTTTACGCCAGTATGTCTTGCACAGGACGGGCTTTCTCGACACCTGTTAGGCGCATGTCGAGTCCCTGGTGCTTGAAGGAGAGCTGCTCGTGATCAATGCCGAAACGATTGAGAATCGTGGCATTGAGATCATGTATATGCACAGGGTCCTTGACGATATTGTAGCCAAAATCGTCAGTTTCGCCGTATACCGTTCCTCCTTTGATGCCAGCTCCAGCCATCCATTTGGTGAAACATTTAGGATGATGATCTCGTCCGTAATTGGTTTCCGTGAGCGTTCCCTGGCAATAGATGGTGCGCCCAAACTCTCCGCCCCAAATCACAAGGGTGTCGTCGAGCATGCCGCGCTGCTTCAAATCGGTGATTAGAGCGTAGCTAGCTTGATCGATATCTTTGCACTGATTGGGCAAGTCTTTTGGCAACACGCCATGCTGATCCCAGCCGCGATGGAAGATCTGAGAAAAACGCACGCCTTTTTCCGCCAAGCGACGGGCCATGAGGCAATTGTAAGCGAAGGTTCCCGGTTTCCGGGCGTCGGGGCCATATAGATCGAATATGTACTCCGGTTCATCAGATAGATCGGTTAGGTCTGGTACTGATGCCTGCATTCGGAAAGCCATTTCGTATTGGGCTATACGGGCGTGCGTTTCAGGATCTCCAAATTCTTCATACAGATCCTCATTGATAGCCTTTACGCCGTCGAGCATGTCTCGTCTTAAGTCTCGACTCACTCCATGAGGATTGTTGAGATAGAGGACGGGATCGCCTTGAGAGCGTAAGCTGACTCCCTGGTGTTCCGAGGGCAAGGGTCCGGCTCCCCACAATCGAGAATAGAGAGCCTGGGCTTCCTTGCGGCCTGTCCAGGTAGAATTGAGCACGACAAACGTCGGTAGATTCCGGTTTGAACTGCCGAGACCATAGCTTAACCAAGCTCCTAAGCTCGGTCGTCCAGGATTTTGGTTACCGGTTTGAATGTATGTGATTGCCGGATCGTGGTTGATCGCTTCCGTCCAAACCGATTTCACGATCGCGATGTCGTCGGCAATTTTCTTTGTGTAAGGGAGAAGCTCGCTAATCCATGCTCCCGATTGGCCAACCCGTTCGAACTCGTATATACTCGGAGCGACCGGAAAACGAACCTGAGCGGAAGTCATCGTGGTCAGTCTTTGGCCTTTGCGAACGGACTCCGGCAAATCCTTGTCGAACATGGCTCGCATTGCCGGCTTATAGTCATACATGTCCAATTGGGATGGAGCCCCGGACATGAACAGGTAGATGCCTCGCTTTGCTTTGGGGCGAAAATGAGTAGTCGAGAGGAAGCCCGAGTCCGAGCCACTCGATTTGCCCATAAGGCCATTGCCCAGAATTGAGGACAGCGCTGCCAGGCCTAGGCCTTTGGCAGATTTTCCGAGAAACTGTCGACGCGACTCGAGTGAAACGTATTCGTCAATTGGGTTCATCTATTGCTAGTATTTGTTAACAAAGGAGTCCAAGTTCATGATCTGGTTGGCTACCATAGTTAGGGAAGCGAGCTCAATAGGATCGAGGCTTGGGTTAGGGGTAGAATCGCCAACCTGGATCAACGATTCGGCACCAGAACGCTTCTCGGCAAACGAAGATTGGAATTTCTGGTAGGACGCTTCGAGGATGGATTGATGTTTCGGCGATGCATCGGATCCGAATGCGTGACGATACATGGTTGCAATTCGCTCGCCTATGTCGCTTTGACCGCCCCCCATCGCTCTTTCCGCAAGGCGTCGAGCCGCTTCCACATACTGTTTGTCGTTCATCAGCGTCAAAGCCTGGAGCGGCGTGTTCGTCCGTTCCCGTCTAACGTTGCAATTCTCTCGAGAGGGGACATCGAAAACAACCATGTTGGGAGGAGGTGCCGTTCGTTTCCAAAATGTGTACAAGCTTCGCCGATAGAGATCATCACCATGGTCCTGGAAGAAATGAGCCGTGTTGCTGTCGGAGTAGGCCACTGCATTCCAAATGCCTCCTGGTTGGTAAGGCTTAACGGGAGGCCCTCCTATTTGACCGTTGAGACTGCCGCTAACATAGAGAGCCTTGTCGCGAAGTACTTCTCCATCCAAACGATACCGAGGGCCGCGGGCCAGATATCGGTTTTCCGGGTCTAGCGCGAGTTCTTCGGAATCTATTTTAGAATCCTGTCTGTAGGTCGCCGACATCACCAGCAGCTTAAGGAAGTCCTTCACGTTCCAGCCGCTTTCCTGAAAGCGGATCGCCAGCCAGTCGAGAAGCTCGGGATAAGTGGGATTCTCACCCATGATCCCAAAATCCTCCGAAGTTGCCACAATGCCCGTACCGAAAATGTTTTGCCAGAATCGATTGACGGTAACGCGAGCTGTTAGCGGATTGTCGCTGTCTACAAGCCATTGAGCCAATCCCATTCGATTTTTAGGAGAGGATGCCGGCAACCCACCCAGGGACTCGGGAATGTCGGCAAAAACTTTCTCCCCCGGTTTATCGTACTCGCCACGTTCCAGAATGAAAGCGTGCGGAGGGGAGTCTTTTTCGTTCATAACCAGCGATACAGTTGATTGGTCGTATATATGGTTATAGAGTCGGTTGTTTTCCGCCTCTTCGAATTTGAGTATCCGGTACTGAGGCACGAAATTTGTGTAATAGTAGGCGCTTAGCTGGTCTTTCTCTCGTCTGCGCCGCCTCTCCTCTGGAACTTTGAATATCGTCTCAATACGGCTTTTGCTTCCGCCGCCAGCCAGCTCAAACCCGTGAATCAAACGGTCATAGACCTTTATGCTCTCAATGTGACCTGTTTTCGGGCCTTCAGCCGATTTGTCGTAGTATCCAGTTTTGTAAGACTTCGCTGCTAGCGCAGGATCGATTAAGCCATCTGCAAACAAGCCCGCTTGTAAAGGGGTGGTAACGGCTACGCTGCCAGAAAGGTTGTCGACGACCTTTTCGTAATCAAACGGCTGTCGAGAACCGGTTGAAATCGAAAGGCCGGCCACAGAGCTGGAACCATCGTAGGCTATCGTGATTTCAGGAGAGCTAAATTCCCTTGGGTTCGTACGTTCAGCCGCTGTAGTGACGGAGATCATATTACCGCCTTTCAAAGAATGTATGAGTTCGAATATGATCTGATAGCGATTGGGTAGCCCAGGATTGGAATTGGCTACGGACAAGCGCCAACCTCGATCTCCGTCGAATTGCTCAAGTACGGGAACACGGTCTTGCTTGTATTCGCCTTCAACCGGAAGCTTTACTTTGCAGCTCAGGGTGAATGCTTGATCGGGATTGAATACATGATTGTGGGCAGCAAGGTCGATGGAATCACCCGTCATAGCGTTCAATACATCGGACTTGGATTTCTTTTTGTCTGACTCCGAACCCTCCCTCGCGAAATCGATAACAAAATCGGGCTCAATGTTGAAATTATAAGATTGGTAGGGTCGTTCGGCGTTCGCCTTCCAGGCCGCGAATTTTGAGCCCCATTCTTCCTTGAGATCTCGGATCGCATTCGAGATTTCATCTTTTCGCTCCTTAACCTGTATCCAACTATTCCTGTGCTCTGGTTTGGGGATGGTCACGATCGGTCGGGTATCGTAAGCATTCCCATCCATAATAGGCCCATCGAAATTGTTGAAGAATGCGGAAAACCGATAGAAATCGGCCATGGAAAGGGGATCGAATTTGTGATCATGACATGAGGCGCATCCCATGGTCAGACCCAGAAATACAGTCGATGTGGTTTCGACCCGGTCCTTCGCGTACACAGCGCGGTATTCGGCATCAATGGCGCCCCCTTCACTCGTGGTAGGATTGCATCGATTGAATCCAGTGGCCAGCGTTTGCTCCAAGGTGGAATCGGGCAGTAGATCGCCTGCGATTTGCTCGATGGTGAATTCATCGAATGGTTTATTCTCGTTGAAAGCTTTGGTCACCCAATCTCGATAGGGCCAGATTTCCCGATAGTTGTCCAAGTGTAGTCCGTGCGTGTCTGCATAGCGTGCTGCATCCAGCCAATAGCGAGCCTGATGCTCGCCGTAAGCGGGTGATCCGAGCAACTCATCAACTAAAGATTCGTAAGCGTCTTTGGAGGGATCGTTGACGAATCTATCCACCATTTCGGGGTGCGGAGGAAGTCCAGTGAGGTCCAAGGCTAAGCGTCTGGCTAACGTAGGCCGATCGGCTTCAGGGTTGGGCTCCAGTCCCTTAGCCTGCATCGATCTGTAAATGAAGGCATCGACTGTATTATTTCCCCAATCGAGCTCCGGCTCCTCAGGCTTTTCAGGTTTTTCAAACGCCCAATGCCCTTCCCATTCTGCTCCTTCCTTTATCCATTGGCCGATCAAGCGCTTCTCTTCCTCGGACAACTCCTTGTGGGAATCGAGTGGAGGCATGATGTCATCCGAGTCGTCTGTAGTGATTCGCTGGTACAGAGGACTATCCTCGGGCTTTCCCTTGAGAATGGCCGCATCGTAGTTCCCATGAGGAACGAATGCGTTGGCCTCGATATCCAATCGCAAGTCCGCTTTTCGAGTGTTTTCATCGGGTCCGTGGCAAGCATAGCACTTATCCGACAAGATTGGTCGAATGTCGCGATTGAAGCTGATCGTTTCCCCGTCAACGGTGTTCGCCAACAGGCAAAGTAGTGTCGCTACCCCAAGGGGTTTATGGGGAAGCGCTGTTCGCTTGGGCATAGATCTAATTTTTGTATTCAATATAAAAACACTTGTTACCTATTATTGCCTTTGGTAAGTTCAAAGTCTATTCGGGTGCAGGTCTAGACATTCGTTAGAACGCCGGTAGAGTCTCCGATCCGGTTCAAATCCTTGATGCCAAGCTTTTCTGCCAAACCGAGATAGAGATTGGTCATGGGAACAGATCCATGATGGACGAAGCGATTGGTCTGGAGCTCGCCTCCGCCTTTACCCGCTAGCAAGATGGGAAGATTGTCATGCGTGTGGCGGTTGCCATCGCAATGGCCGCATCCATAGACGATCATGGAGTTGTCGAGGACGGAATTGCCATCCACATCTTCCATAGCGTCCAGCCTGTGCAGGAAGTGAGCGAATTGCTCAAGGTAGTAGCGATCGATAATGGCAATCTTCTCCATCTTATCGGGATCTTCCTTATGGTGAGAAAGGTAGTGATGGCCTTCATCGATACCAATTTCCGGATAGGAAGTGTTCATGCCTTCATGGGCCAGTTGAAGGGTCGCGACCCGGGTTGAGTCTGTTTGGAAGGCCAGTCCCATCATGTCATACATTAGGCCCATATGTTCGCTAAATCTCTCTGGTATGCCTGCTGGAGTTTCCACATTCGGGTCCGGAATATCCTTAATGTTCTCCGAATCTTGAATACGCTTTTCAATTGCCCGTACGCTGGTAAGGTATTCGTCGAGTTTTTGCGTATCGTGGCTATCGGCCTGCAGCCGTAGCGACTTGGCATCCTCCATTACGAAGTCCAGTATGGAGCGTTGTTGAGCGAGTCGCTTCTGGAAATTCTCTTTTCGAGAGCCGATTGGCCCTCCGCCGAATAGCCGTTCGAAAACTGCTCGTGGATTGGCTTCTGGAGCCACGGGCGTGGTGGGAGATTGCCAGGAAATATTGTACTGATAGGCGCAAGCGTATCCGGAATCGCATCTACCGGATTTTCTGCCGGTATCGCAGGTCAGCTCTAGTGAGGGAAACCGCGTTTCGCTGCCAATCTCATTGGCTATAATCTGATCGATCGATACGCCGGCTCTGATGTCTTTGCCCGCTGTTTTGCGAGCCCGTTCTCCCGTCAGGAATGTCGCGCTAGCTCGAGCATGGTCACCGGCGCCGTCTTTGCCCGCAGTCGCGTTTATGTGATCCAAACCTCCGAATGCCTGGATCTTCGTCTTGACCCGATCAAGCGGCTTCATGGTTCGATTGAGCTCTAGCTTTCCGCTTCTGTTGAGCGGCCACCAATGCTCTTCGTTCACTCCATTTGGAAAATAGCAATAAGCCGTTCGCAAAGGAGCTCCACTCGCGGTTGTCGCCAAACCTTGGCTCTGTTTTGCCATTGAGGACGCAATTCCCTGCGGAACTAGAGATTGGTAAGCGGGCAGGGCGATTGAGATACCAAGGCTTTTGAGAAAGCGTCGTCGTTGCATGTTCATTTCAATAGGTGTTTTTAGTTGGCAGCTAAAGTAGAATTATCCGTGTCGATGGATTCCGATCGCGTACGTTGAAAAGCCGGTGAATCGATAATTCCGGTGATAAGCGTCATGATCCGTCCGTCATTGCGTTCCAATTCGGCCACCAGAGAATCGACCGTATGGGTGTCGTAATATTCCAGTCCGCGTCCGAGGGCGTAGGTAAGCATTTTTTCCGAGACGACCCGGTAGTAGTCGAATCGGCGCTCATTTGCAAGAATGCGCTTCAAGTCGCGAATATCGCTAAATGATTCTCCCGTTATCAGGGTACCAGAAGGATCGATCGGAGTTCCCGCTTGGTGATCGCGCCACATGCCCATGGCATTGAAATTCTCCAGAGCCAATCCGAGAGGATCCATGCGCTCGTGGCAAGACCGGCAGAGTGGCTTTTCCCGGTGGACTGACATGAGTTCGCGCATGCTTGGCTGGAGATTCTCGTCGAATTCCTTTTCCGCCTCCTCAAGCTCGGGCACGTCTGGTGGGGCGGGCGGGGCAGGCGTTCCCAGAATATTCTCGAGGATGAACAATCCTCGTTTGACCGGAGACGTTCGGGTGGGATTCGATGTAACGCCTAAGACTGTGGCTTGGGTCAGAATTCCGCCACGATAACTGTTTTCCGGGAGATCGACCTTCCGCATTTCTCCATGAACGACGCCTTCGATTTTATAGAACTCTGCCAACTCGTCGTTGAGGAACGTGTAGTCGGCGTCGAGGAGCTCGAGGAGACGGAGATTGTTATCAAGCAGATGCTGGAAAGACATCTCAGTCTCTTCCTTCATGGCTCGACGGACGCCGCCACTTAGACGGAACCGCCGATCCAAGATACCGTCTCCCCTTAAGATTTCTCGCTCGTTGAGGCCTATGAGGGGGATATCCCTCGACTGGAGCCATTGCCCGACGAAATTTTCAGCAAGCGCCTCGGCCTTTTCGTCCGACAGCATGCGATCGATTTGATTATCCAGATTGTCCCGAAGGGCCCCTCGTTTGGCCAGGTCTAGGAGTGGCTCATCCGGCATCGTAGACCATAAAAAATAGGATAGGCGTGAAGCCAGCGAGAACTCGTCGATAAGCGGATAGGAAGCGCCATCGGAACTGGGTAGAGCGTTTATCGACCGATAAAGAAAGTAGGGGGACGAAAGGATCGCCGTAAACGCCTTGGCCATTCCTTGTTCGAAGGATTGGTTTTCGGACTCAATTGCAGTTTCCGCAAAAGTCGCTAAGCGGTCGACAATACTGGCGCTCGGGGGTTGCCGATAAGCCCGATAGGCGAATTGCTCGAGGATCTCGCGAATATAGGCGGATCGCTGATTAGGCGATTCAGGAGCAGGCCCTTTGGGGAAATAGCGAGCGTATTGCGGTTTCAGCACTTTGTGCTGCTCCCCGATCGGCCCTTCAATCGTGACCGTTTCCACTGTCGCTTTCATTTCTGAATCGATCGTAGCGAAATCGTAATTCGGCTGCAGGACGAGGTTCAGTTCATGTCTTCCCACTTTCAGTGGAATTTCGAAGCTCAAGCGTCTGTTGGATTCCGGGCTGTGAATGAGATCAACTGGACCCAAACTTTCTCCGTCGATTTGGAGATCAAAAACGGCTTTTCCATAATCGAAGTTAAAAAAGCTGGGCGTTCGTAGGTGGGCCATGACCCGGTAGGGTCCGTGAGTATCGACTTGGAAGCTGGTTTGGTAAGAGTGCGACTCGGCGAATGAGAGAGATCGGTTCAAGCGCTTTCCGGAGCCATCGCGAAACGCCTCGCCCTCAATTTCCTGGTGAGGCAATTCGTAGGGCTCATCGGGAATGGATTGGCTGATGAGATCGCCGGCTATCTTGATGTATTTCTCCAAGATGAGAGGCGATAGGCTTAGAGCATCGGCAATATTGTCGAATCCGTATCCGGTATCGTCATTGGGAAGCAAATCCCCAGAGAGGATACGAATACCGGTGAGATCGAAGAGCGTGTTTTCGTACTCGACTCGATTGAGGCGACGGTGAGTCACGCGACCGGGATCGGGATTATTGGGATCGATCTCGAAGACGTCGCGTTTGATCCAGTCCAGGATTTTTTGCCGATTGGCTAGTGTGGGCGGCGACTTTTCCGGTGGCGGCATGACATGGGCCTGAAGGTTTTTGTATACCTGGAACCACTGTTGCTTGTCCTGGGAAACTTCCGAAAACGTGAAATAGTCATCTAAGGAAAAGCCGCCTTTCTTGGACTCATAATCATGGCAGTCGTAGCAAGTTTCTTCAAGTAGCGGTACGATTTCGTCTTGGTAAAATGCATCATTTCCGGGTACGGAGACCACGAATCCGCCAAGCGCCCAGGCTACGAGAATGAA
>JAYZHU010000213.1:0-5229 GCA_036166175.1 Verrucomicrobiota bacterium
ATATCCAGCCCCAAACGATAGAGATTTTCGAAGTAGGCGCCCAGGCGTCGATGAACCCAAGGGGCTTCAACTGGATATTTCCAGGTAAGAAAACCTATACGACGGTGGCCCAGTTCGTATAGGTGCTGCATAATCTTGGAAATAGCTCTCACTTGGTCTTGGCCAATGCAGTCCACATCCACATTATCGTAATCCTCTAATGCGGATACAGTGGGAAACTTCGCCATAATGTTGGATACCGCTTCCTCTTGAAAATCGTAGACAAGCACAATTCCTATCCAATGGGCGCAGCTCTTGTTCTTGATTATCTTCCTCGACCGAATTTTGGGCAAAAAGTCCGATGGGTCGACGTAGTGAACTTCTATTTCCATCCCTTCCGAGGCAGCCTTTTCGCTGATCCCCTTCAGCACTTCGGCCGCAATATCCTTTTCGGCCTCGGCTAATTTTTCGATGCCCACAATTACGGCAATCGTGTTGCGCCCGTTCTCAACCTTGGGCGACGCGTTGCGTTGTGCCGTGTAGCTATATCCCAGTTCAGCAGCGAGCTGAAAAACTTGTGCTCTCGTTTCTGGATTAATTTTGGGGTGGTTGGTGAAGCAACGCGAAACCGTTGTCGTCGAAAGGGAAAGACGATCGGCAATATGTTTTTGATTTGGTTTTTGCATCAGAGTTAAACACTACATGGTTGTAATTCTCCAAAAGCTTTAAGTAGTCGGGAAGCAGATTAAGATTTAGTCTTCAAGTAGCAAAGTGGAGCTAAACATTAGACTAATGTGCAATTGAATGCAATACCGAAATCCAATAGCTACTGTCGCATTCGACTCAAATGCTGTTCGCCGTGGGCGCTTTCGCGGGACCACCAAACCGAATCGCTATTTGACGATCATTTGATCGACCGATCGACCGGCTGGAATCATAGGAAGAACGTGCTCAGTGTAGGGAGTGATAACATCGAGAACGAATGCCTCTTCGCTATCGAGCATTTCCTGTACCGCGTCTCGCAGTTCTTCTTTCTTATGCACGCGCCGGGCCGGTAGACCGAAACCGTTGGCTATTTCCACGTAATTGGGATATAAAGCCTCGATGTTTTCGGGGGAACCGATGTTGTCCTCGTCACCCAAGATGGTGTTGCCTCGGACGCTATCGTAAAAGCGGTCTTCCCATTGCATAACCATTCCCAAGTGCTGGTTATTGAGGATCATCGCTTTAGCGGCGATCTTCTCTATCTTCGCCGTGGCCAATTCCTGCACGTTCATTACGAATGAACCATCGCCATCGATATCGATAACTTCCTTGTCGGGGCAGGCGACTTTAGCTCCGAGGGCGGATGGGTAACCATAGCCCATTGAACCCAAACCGAGAGAGGAAATATGATGACGCGGATGGGCGAAGTCGTAGTACTGCGCAGCCCACATCTGGTGCTGCCCAACGCCAGTCGTAATGATGGCCTCTCCATTCGTCAATTCATAAAGAACGCGAACTGCCTCTTGACCAAGAATATGGGGACTGTCCTCGTATTCGAATGGATAATCCCTCTTCCACTCGCCGATCTGATCCAGCCAGTCCTCTATATGCGGCTTCGAGAAATCGATTTGATCCATCAGTTCGACCATTCGGCCAATGGCATGGCCGATGTCTCCGCAGATCGGATGGTGGACGATCTTGTTCTTGTTATGCTCGGAGGCGTCTACGTCTATGTGAACGATCTCAGCCTGAGGGGCGAATTTGGATACATCGCCGGTTATTCGATCATCAAAACGAACGCCAAAGGCCAGGAGCAAATCGCAATTGTGGACGGCAAGATTCCCGTAAGCGGACCCGTGCATTCCGAACCACTTGAGCGAGAGCGGATGCGTTTCAGGGAACGATCCCACGCCCATCAGAGTAGAAGAGCAGGGGATTCCTGTCCTCTCAATGAAAGCGCCAAGCTCGTCGTACGCTTCCGCAGAAACGATGCCGCCCCCGTAATAAACCATGGGACGCTTGGCTTCTTCTATGAGATGAAGAACGTTTTTCAGCTCAGTATCACTGGCCTTCTCAGGATTCTTCGAATCGCGGAGCTCAATCTCCTTAGGCCACTCAGGGACAATTTTCGCCTGCTGAACATCCTTAGGAATATCGATGACAACAGGTCCGGGTCGGCCCGTGGTTGCGACTTTGAACGCCTCTTTGACGATGCCAGCCAAGTCGTTGATATCCATAACCAGATAGCTGTGCTTGACGACCGGCAAAGTCATTCCAAAGAAGTCAGTTTCCTGGAATGCCGCTTTGCCTATAAATTTGGAATAAACTTGCCCCGTAACGCATACCAGCGGCGTGCTATCCATGTAGGCATCCGCGATGGCCGTCATTAGATTCGTAGCTCCCGGTCCGCTCGTCGCCATGCACACGCCGGGCCTACCCGTCGCTCTTGCGTAACCTTCGGCGGCGAAAGAGCCGCCTTGCTCATGTCGAGGCAAGATCGTGCGGATTTTGTCCTTCGCCTTAGCCAAAGATTGATGCATCTCCATGGACGCACCGCCTGGATAGGCGAAAATATCGGTCACACCTTCACGCACCAAAGATTCGACGAGGATGTCGGCCCCATTCAATTCACGGGTATCTTGGGAAGGCGATTTGACTTCTTTTGTTGCGCTCATGATAGTTTCTTTCAACTTCGCGAAATAAAGGGCGGTCTGGCGACCAGTGGCAAGAACGGTTCCCCCTGAAACCTAAGTTTGCCGGGATTTTAACCTTTTTCGAGGCCTATCCGTAAGCTAGGAGGCGGCCTCGCTTATATCGATCACTTTACCGTCATCGACCTCGCCAATAGCTCGGAATCGAGCATATCGATTTTCCACTAGCTCGTCTTTCGAAAGCTTGAGCAAACCTTTCAGCTGCGCCTTAATCGCCTTTTCAACAGACTTTGCGGCCTCTGGGGGATCATTCTGAGCTCCTCCCATCGGCTCCTCGATGACTTCGTCGACAACCCCAAACTGCTTCAGCATTTTCTGGTCGCCTAGTCGCAAGGCCTCAGCGGCCTTGGAGGATTGAGAGCGATCTTTCCACAAAATCGCGGAGCAGCTCTCCGGAGAGATGACCGAATAATAGGCGTTTTCCAGGATCAATACCCGATCCGCAACCGCGATACCCAAAGCTCCTCCCGAACCGCCTTCGCCGACAATTACCGTAATGATCGGCACGGTTAACCGACTCATCTCCCGAATATTTACGGCTATGGCTTCCGCGACATGGCGTTCCTCGGAACCCACACCCGGGTAGGCACCAGGCGTATCCACCCATGTCACGATTGGTAGATCAAATTTTTCAGCTAACTTCATGAGCCGCAGGGCCTTACGGTAACCTTCAGGATTCGGCATGCCGAAATTGCGAAGAATGTTCTCCTTGGTATTACGACCCTTTTGCTGGGCAATAATCATTACGGCCCGCCCATCGAGAAAGGCTGTTCCGCCGATGATGGACTTGTCGTCGCGGAATTGCCGGTCGCCAGATAGCTCCTGGAAATCATCAAAAATAGCATCCACGTAATCGAGGGAGTAGGGGCGAAGCGGATGGCGAGCGAGCTGAACGCGCTGCCATGAGGAAAGGTTTGAGTAGACCGATCGCTTGGTTTGCTCGATCTTCGCTTCGATAGCCTTAATCTCGCTAGAGACATCGATAGCGTTCTCCTCGGACAATTGATTCAAGGCTTCCAGTTGCTTGATTAGCCCGCGAAGCGGCTTTTCAAAATCGAGTGTGTATTTCTTATCCATATGCGTGGGATGGAAAAAATTGGCGGACTATGGGTTCACGTCTTTCAAAGTCGAGAGAAAAGAGGTCGCGAAAAGTTAGGGCGAAGTTGTATCCAGGCCCGCTTGCGAAGCTTCGGGGTTCTTGAGTTGCTCCTTCCAGCTGGCTACCTTGGCCTGAGCCCCAAAGTGCTCGGCTTTCTCTTTAGAGCCAAGTTCCAGCCAGATCCGCGACAGGCTCGTGTTGATAAATAGATCGTCTGGCTGCAGGGAGTGGGCCTGCTCGGCCGCCTCCAGGGCAGCTTCGTAGGATTTTGCCGAATAGTGAATTTCGCAGAGGGCGTGCCAAGCCTCGAAACTGTCCAGGTTCGCATCCAAAACGGCTTCCAGTTTGGAAATAGCTTGGTCGCTATCGCCCATCGTGAAATCGAAAGTGGCGTCTTCGATGATATCGCTAATCTCCGGTGTATTGCTCATTGCCGTTCAGGTCCTATATCGACCAACCCCTAAACTGACCCAAACCTTAGGCAAACGTTCAAGAATTGTCTAGCCGCCCTAAACGAATTTCAGAGGATCAGCATCGCATCACCATAAGTGAGAAAGCGGTATTTCTCTGATATCGCTTCCGCGTAAATCTCTTTCAACCAATCGATTCCATCGATTTTGCCTGGAGAAAGAAAAGCGGAAACGAGACATAGGAGGGTTGATTTGGGAAGGTGAAAATTTGTGATCAAGGCGTCCACGCCTTTGAAATTAGCTGGCGGATAGATGAAAATGCTGGCCTCGCTGACAAAACTCCCCGGAACGGTAGCATCCGTTTTCCACAAATAGTCTTCGACGCTTCTAACGCTAGTCGTACCGACGCAAACGCGCCGTCTACCTTTGGAAGGAGCGTTCCTCAACGCTTCCTGGGTCTCCTGCGGGATCTCATAGATCTCGCGATGAATCTCATGAAATTCAACAGAACCTTCGCCTAGGGGCTTAAAGGTCCCCATTCCAACATGAAGAATGAGATCGTGGAATTGGGATCCAGCTTGGAAGAGTCGCTCGCTGAGATCGTCGGTAAAATGGAGGCCGGCTGTGGGAGCGGCAGCCGCCACTGCCCGGTCTTCCTGCGCATAGACCGTCTGGTAGCGATCCTTGTCATCCTCGTCCTGAGAGTCTTGCCGCTCACGCTGAATGTAGGGAGGGAGGGGCATTTTTCCAAATCTTCGAGCCAGCTCCGTAACCGAATGGCCGCTGGCAATCTCAAAGGAAACTAGGTATTCAGCCTGTGGATTCTTCTCCATTACAGTGGCCTCAAACGTACAGTCGATACCGAAGACACTCCCGACGGGAAGCTTGCGTCCTGGCTTGAGGAGACACCACCAGGCCTCTCCATCACTCGTAATTTCGGGATCCGATTGTTTGAGAAGAAGGCACTCCACCTGTCCTCCAGTTGGACGCTGACCGAAGAGGCGGGCCGGCAATACTCGGGCAGTGTTTCTAAAAAAGCTATCAC
>JAYZHU010000214.1:0-8482 GCA_036166175.1 Verrucomicrobiota bacterium
TCGAATCTTTTGATACGCTCCCTCAGAGTCGTTGAACCAGGCGAATAGCTCACCGGATTCGTCGGGCCAAACTATGCCAACATCGCCCGTGAATAGGCCCAAATCGTAATTATTTTCCAATACAAGCAGTGGTTGTCCAGAATAGAATTCTACCGACGCTAGGCCAAGCTGCCGGCGAATTTTTTCTTCAGTCAATCGATTGATAGTATTGGCACCAAAAGGACCGTGGTTGAGAGGAGCTAATACAATGAATTGGGAGAGTTGTCCGAATGCTTCGGCGAGATTTTCCGATTGGGCGCGGTGCCGAAATGCCTCTTCCGCGAGATTCAATACCGAAGCCAAACTTGGGTTAGCCGTTTTTTTGAGGGTTTGAAAGTTAAGGTCGTTTTGCTTTCCCTCTAGAATCGCTCGGAAATTTTCTGAATGGCCGTCGTTGCAGGCCTGGCAAAGTCTGAATATAGAGCTATTCGGTGTAAAGCGGAAGGTTTTTGTCAAATGAGTGGATTTCCCGAATAGCGGGCTTTGGCGATTCCTGGTCGATCTAACTAGATCGCCGAATACGGAACCAACCTCTACTGATGAAAGCTGATTGTCGTCACCCAGAAGTAGAATCGAGGAATCTTCGGGCACAGCATCCATGAGTTTTCTCATGAGCGGGAGATCAATCATAGAGGATTCGTCGACTATCAGAATGTCGTATTCCAATGGGCGATTTTGGTTTCGACGAAAGCTTGTCTTTCCCGGAATAGCTTCCAGAAGCCGATGTATGGTCAGGCAAGGAATAGATAGGATCTTCTTTTCTACAGAACCCTCCAAGTCGAAACGAGTCAGACCATCTCTGATTGAATTTGAGACTCTGGCTGCGGCCTTGCCGGTTGGAGCTGCTACAGCGATTCGCAAGGGATTAGATAGATCCAATCCTTGAATACACTCAACCAGATAGGCTAAAACAGTAGTTGTCTTTCCTGTTCCGGGTCCACCAGAAATCAGGTAGAAACGGTTTTTCAGCGCCTTCTCTACTGCTTCGGCCTGCATGCTTTCCGAGATGGGTGAAGAGTTAGAGCATGCCAAGCTGGTAGGAACCAGTTGGCTGGCTTTGGTGGAGACCTTGTTTGCGAGTTCTGTCTCGTATGTGAAATAGCGATGGATATAAAGGGCGGATTCGCCGTCGAGAATGAGCGGGTTGTCGTCCGAGGGACGACCGATTGAGTGGCTGCTTTCAGCAATAGAGACCCATTCAGCTACCGTTGGCCAAGCGTCTCCAAGAGTTTCGCATAATAGCTCGGGTAGTTCGGGGCTTTTCAGGTCGAAGAAACAATGTCCTTCGCGGACTGCAGAGAGGCACAAAGAAGCGGCTGCTAGTACAAACGCATTTTCTTCTGAAAAGGATTCTTTCAGGAATCTGCAAAACATGCGATCGGATGCAGCAAAAGGCTCGTACCGCAGCGCTCGTTCAAGTTGATCTGGTTGAATGGAATTCATGGCCCCGCCAGCGCTTCGTCAAGAGCATCCAATAGTTCCCGGTTCGGGCGATCGAAGAATATTCCCTCCTGCCCATGCGGGTTGATTCCTCTTATAAAAAGGTAGAAGGCTCCTCCGAAATATTGGTAATAGTCATTGGTGGGATACTTGCGCTCCAAGTATCGCTTGAGGGCAACCGCATAGAGGCAATATTGAAGAAAGTAGTCGGAGCTTTCCATTTCTTCAACGAGAGCGGATTCGCTATAATCGCTGATTTGGTGGCCCAAGAAATTAGACTTCCAATCCAAGATATAGAATTGTCCTTGAAAATAGATGACAAGATCTATGAAGCCGCGCAAATACGAAGAGCGTATAGGCGCCCGTTCTAGGCTCAGGGAGTCAATCCAGCTTTTAGTTATGGGAAGGCCCGCGTGATCACGTAAGGCTCGAGCGATTCTCGGCATTGGATTGTCGCTCGTTGGAAAGGCGAATTCTAGCTCGGCGACTCGATTTTGAGATGATATTTGATTGAGTGAAAATCGTTGTTCCAGGGGAATCGTTAACAAGGAACGGATGTGGGCTGCTACGGCAGGCAGATGATCTTCATTACCGAACTGGATTTTCTGGAATGCTTGCTCGACCGTGCCTTGAATGGCATCAGGATTCTGAAAGTCGATGGATTCCAGAATGGCGTGAAGCAAGTTGCCAGTTATGGCCCCTTTAGGTAGCGTAAATATTGAAGGGCCTATACTGCTTTCCTGACCATCGACGATTTCAATCTCTTCCGAATCTTCTACAATGTCAGGTTCGTCGAACTCGATCTCTGCAGTATCGCTGGATTCGAAGTTAGCGATCCTAGTAATGGTTGAGAAGCTAAGCACACTCTTTTCGAGCGGAGATGCTTTAACCGGAATGGGTAGTGGCCTAGGATGGGAATCGTTATTTCGCTTTTGGAGAACTAGCGTGTCTTCACTTTCAACATCCGCGAATCGCAATGTCTCGAAATCGATAGCTTCCGGTTGAAGCGATTCAAGTTTGGCGGCCATGGATAGGGCGAGATTCTTGTTAGCCCGAGCTGTTCTGGCGTTTTCGGAACCCAGGAAAAGCCGACTGATTGATGAGGGCTCTTTGTCTCTTAATTGATCTTCTGGATACAGATAAACGAGACACTCCTCGGCTGCTCTCGTTAGGGCGACATAGATTAATCGCAGGTGCTCAGCGTACTCTTCTTTCTCGGATTTAATGGTGGCGGAAGCGTCGTCTTGTGGATTGAGATCAATGACTAAAGAGTCCGCGCTGTTGCTATCGTGATACAGAGCAAATTCTTTGGATGTTTTCGTTCGTAGTCCGCTCAAGAATGGGCATATGACTATCGGAAACTGCAAACCCTTGCTTTTATGAATCGTGATGATTTGCGGTTTGCCTTCGTCGGATCGCAATCGGGATTGCCAGTCCTCGCGATTGGATACATTCTCTTCCCGCATGCTGATGAGCCAGTTCGATAAGTGGGAAGGCGACGTAAGTCTAGAGATGGCCTCGCTTTGCAGCAGTTCGCTTAGTTGACAGAGATCGGTATAGAGCCGCTCTCCTTCCGGATTCTCTAAGAGCCGATTCTCCGCTCCGGTTAGAGCGAGAAACTTCTGAAACTGAGTGTCGAAGTCTGATGAATACCATTCGCGTGACCATTGATGGAGGAAATCGATAATCTTGTGAGTTTCCTCAGCTGCTATCTCGTTGAGCAGGTCGTCCCAGGATTTCCCGCAGATCGGCGTCAGAAGAAGCGCTTTGACGATGGGCTGCCGGGAAGGATGGGCTACGGCCTCCAGAAGTTGCAGTACGATATCCACCGAATCCGTTTGGAAAACGCTTTTGTCGGAACGGATAACCGAATCTATGCCTTTCAGGGCTAATTCCCTATGCAGAATGTCCGCTTCCTGATTTTTTGATACAAGAAATGCTACCTCGCCGGGATCAAAGCCAGGTTCATCATTGATTCGCTTGGAAAGCTGAGTGGCGCTTGCCCGGGCGAGGTCGGCAGCTAGGTTCGCTCGGGTCTTCAGGTCAGGTCGATTGAACTCTATTGCCCGGAATTGAAGTCCTCGATCTGAATCGTGCGTCTTGGATGAATCAGAAGGGTAAAAACCGATACGATTGATGCCGAAACCGTCAATCGATGACGAAAAGATGGCGTTGACCGCGGAGATGAGATTTGGCGTAGAACGATAGTTCTTTGATAATTGAGTAAGCCGGTCGCCGCAATGCTCGGTGGCCTTGAAATAGGCGAATATGTCTGCGCCGCGGAATCCGTAGATAGCCTGCTTGGGATCACCAATATAGAACAGGAATTTCGACCCATCTCCGAATAGATGCTGAACTATCTCGTATTGTATGGGATCGGTGTCCTGGAATTCATCGACGAGAGCGGCATCATATTGATTACGGATGAGATCGGCGAGGGAAGCGTCCGCGTCCGATCGCAGGGTCTTGTACAGCAAATGAATCAAGTCGTTAAACGAAATAATATTTCGACGCTCCTTTTCTTGGCTCAGTAATCGGAAAAGCCACTCGCGATACTCCCAGATCAGTCCGTCTATAGCGTTTCCAATCTGGGCCAAGAACAATTTGATGGCCCTGCAGACTTCAGGAGGATCTAAATCTTTATGGGCCTTCTTGATCGCTTTGAGCCAGGAAGAGAGAGATAGGTCCTCGAGTAGTTTGAGATCCTCAACGAGTGGGCGCTTTCGATGAGCTAGAGAAACTAGTTGGTTGCTCTCCAACGGCTCGCTTAGACGTTTGGCGAATCGACTGTTGGCTTTCAGTGATGGGATCAGGTCTACCGCGCGGTCGAGAAGCGATTCAACGCCATTTTGAATGTCTCCAAAAGCGGTGTCGAATAGCCCGTAATCGACTGTCTGCGGTTCTGGTCTAATGCGAGCGTATGGGTGAGATGCTGATTCCTTGGCAACCGTTTTGAATTTCGTAGAGTAGCGAGGTGTAGAGTGGTATGCGAGAGTTAGCAGATAAGAGCGTTCTAGTATATGGATACGAATGAACTCATCCTTAAGCTGGGAAATCAATTCATTATCGATTGGCTCGAGAGCCGCATCGAAAGGAACGCCGGACTCTAATGAGAGGGTTTCCAAGCAGCGTTTGCAAAATCCGTGGATAGTGGCGATGGTGGCCTCATCGAAAAGCTGCAAACTATTATTCAGCCTTTGGCGGGCGACAGACGCTTCTATAGATGACTGCTCTAGGATATTTTGCAGAGACTCATCCGTTATATTCCGGCTCTCGAGTTGTTCTAGCGAATCCCTTAATAGATTACGGATCCGGCTGTTTAGCTCTTCAGTTGCCGCCTGGGTAAAAGTGATAGCGAGTATCCGATCGATGGGGATATTTTCGGAAATGATGAGGCGAAGGATGATCCGGCAAAGCGTATAAGTCTTGCCGGTGCCTGCGCTGGCTTCGATTAGCGTTACCCCTTTACTTATGGCGATCATAGGGAGCCAAGGTGCTCTGTGTAAGGCTGCCAGATTTTGAGAGCCAATTTTCCGTAATCCGAGTCGAACGAGGGCGATTCGCCGAAGCAGGCTCGATCATATTGGGTCCATTTTCTCCCGGAGCGAAAGATTTCCGAATCCTCAGCTTGCTCGCGGATATTTTGGCTGAGCGAGCAAAGCGTTTCGATAAACGGTAGACCTTCTAAAGGTGATTGATTCTTGGACGCCTTCGTAAAGGCATCCCAACTGGTTTCGGTTTTGAGCGGAATGGGCTGGGCTTGACCAGACCGAAAGATCTCCATGAGGTCTTGGAGCAGGGCCGTAGGATTGCCAGGAGGAGAGTAGACTAGAGTGGATTCGCTTTCATCGAGCGAGTATACACGCGTCTCGACCGATCGCAAAGAGTTGACTAGTAGATGGCAAATCCAGGTTTCAATTCGGGCTCTGCCATTCAGTTTTCCCGGGACCAATATGTAGTTGAAGCCTTGATTCGCGTTAAGGCGAAGCCTTCCATGCAATCGATAAACGCCTATCGCGAGATCGAAATATTCGAAATAGTCGGGACGGATGGACTCGCTTGCTGCCCAGAGGGAATCGATGAGCCTAGCTTGCTCGCGAATGGAATCGAATGCGAACTTGCCCAGGTGGCCGGGAGGAAGAAGCTTGAGCGCGGAAATCAAGTCGGGGCGGACGGAATCTATGGGACGGCCGGATTGGATGGCCTCCGCGAAGCGCTTGCGAATTCGGTAACGGTCTAGCGGATCCTGGTTTATCCGGTCGGTTTCGAGCCAGAGTTCTTCGCGTTCCACAAAGCGCCCCCCGGCAACAGATTGAATGAAGAATCTGGATGGATCTTTATAAAAGCGGATGAGCGAATCTATGGAGATCGTGTTAAGATCAGTCACGTCAAGTTGTGGCACCCGTTTCTCGGAAGTTGGAGGTGAGGGACGCCGATCGCCGCTTCTGAGGTAGGATAGCGACTTTCGAGCTCTGGAGTCGGAATAAGTGAAAAGGGTCGAATCCGAAAAGTAGTCAGGATCGTAAGATTGCCTTTTGTGCTTCACTACTAGAGAAGCATTTCCGGAGGCCCTCGAAGCCGTATCCAGATAGTCCATTAGTAGCGATACCACATTGGAGGGCTCCTTGGGATTCTCGTTTACAGGGGAGATGCCTTGGTAGCTGACAAACAGCCCGTCTCGCGCGGAAAGTAGGGTTTCCAGAAAATACTGCTTGTCTTCTTCTTTGGGATTGCGGTCGCCCCGGCGGGGCTGGCTGACGAGAAGGTCGAAAGGGAGTTGGTTTGGTCGGCGAGGGAATTGCTCATGGTTCATGCCAAGCAGGCACATCCGCTTGGCGGGAATGCTGCGCATGGGCTTGAGTGAACAGCAAGTGATGCGACCCGACAAGAATCCCGTGGACGGATCGTTGCGTTCGAGGGCCTCTGAGACACTGGAAACCGCATCTCTTCCGTCGACAATCACGGAAGAGGATTCGGGTAGAGTGGATTGCATTGTAGCGAGAGCTCCAAAATAGCGTAACGACTCGATTCGGTCATTCGGGAAGAGCTGCTCGAAAAGGGAGCCGAGCCTGCGGCTCCAGCCGGAAACGGTATCCGACAATCCTCCAAAGCGGTAGATTTCTTCCAGGAAATCGAGAAATTCAATAAAGCGTCCGGCGGTCTGCGTCGCCGCGCCTTCGACGTCAGGGAGAGGAGAAATTCCGCCTCGAACGAGAATTGATTCATCGTTGAACGCGATTCCCGCGGTTAGACGACTTCGAAGCATTTTCCAAGTATTTCGGTCAGTGGCAAATGCGTTGAAGGAAGCTCGATGATCCGCATCCCATCCCCAGACCGTGTTGGACTCGCGTATCCAATTTTCGATTGTCTCTATTTCGCTTTCGTCGAAATCGAATGCTTGATGTACAATTGGGGCTTTAAGGATATCGAGGATTTCCGCGACTGAAGCTCTAGCGGATACCAGTTTTAAAAGGCTTATTATTCCTGAGAGAAAGTTTGATTCCCTAGGCCCATAGCGATCTGCAACGGAAAGAGGTATGTCCATGCCGGAGCTTTTCCCCTGTTCAAATACGGATTGCAGATGACTGGCGTAGACTTGTATGTCGGGAGCCATTACGAGTATATCGCTAGCCTTCAGGTCGGTGTCTTTGGCGAAGCAATCTACAAGGTAGTCCCAAAGAGCTTCCACTTCGCGCCTGGCGTTGGAACTGCTGTGTATTTGGATGGATCCGTCGTATGGCGGGAACGGGTACGATTGGGGTTCATCGGATTTGCGGTTTTCCAGGGTGAAGACATCGGAATGGAAACAGCCTAGCTGCGTCGAGGGATCCGGTTGCTCGAATAGAGAGTCGTCGTGGATAGGGTCCTTGTCTAGAATGAGGTCCAAAAAAGCTTGTCCTTGTTTGCCGAGCGCGGGCAGCAAGGGGTTCCCGACATCGAAAAGTTCTTCGGGTAGATCAGAGGAAAGTGAATCGTCTACGGAGGGATGTTTGCGCGATGCTTTAGCGATGCTCTTTTTCGATTTCAGGTCGGCCCAATAGAGATCCGTGGGCTGTAGAAGGAAAATGTGTACCGGTCGTTCGTAGGATACGGCTTCTAGCAGGTCCACATAGACGGGAGGAAGGGAGGACACTCCGAAAACGGAAATGCGGCCGGGCCAGAGGTCGATATCACCCTTCGATCGCTTATTGGGAGACCTTCTCAGAAGATCCCACAGGGCCGCGGTATGACGGTAGGGAGGTCTATTTCCATAAATTCGGCGGCAGAGTCGTCGCCAAAGCTCTCCTTGCCAGTCTCTTTGACCGTCACCGGACTCCCAGGCTACAATTTTCTCTGGCCGGTAGAGTAAGTACTTGCCGTACAGGCTCGCCAGTTTTGCGGCTAAACGCAAACGGTGCCCGGAACTGCGTCGGCTGTAGGCGCTGATGAGCGAGAACTCTGGTTCGGAATCGATCTGATAAAGAAGATCGTAGATCTCCCATTGGGCTCGGGCCTCGTCGTAGTCTACGCAATCGGCAAACCTAGATTCGAAGCCAGCCGCGATTCTCTTGAAGAGCAGATTGGGGAAGGGGAACTCCCAGCCGAATGCGATACCAGTGTTGCGGGCGATCTCAAATCTCAGCCACTTTGCCATGCCGGTGTTCAGCGTCATGACTGTTTCCTGATCAAGCGGTCCAGGCAAGGGTCGTTCTTGGGCTATACGCGCCAGTTGCCTGGCTAGCAACTCGATGCGATTGGAGGTGTGCAAATAGAACTCCTTAGCTCTCATGAAAACATGAAATGAGAGGGTAGGGGGCGTGACTTGGCAACTGTGAATCTGAGATTAAAGGAGTTCTATTGCCAGGGCTTTATTTGGTAAAAGATCATCGAAAACAGGCATTTGGGCACGCCGGTTGCAAAGCATGCGCGTGCATCGAAGAATGAAGCCAAAATTGCCTAGAAGACTGCTGAAAACGACGCTTTGCCTATCAAGCGCTGTCTCGGCCTTTGTCTTTGGCCAAGA
>JAYZHU010000215.1:0-14375 GCA_036166175.1 Verrucomicrobiota bacterium
CTGCGTTGACTATGTCTATCCATCGCTAGCTGGCAGCCGGGAAACCAAGCAACTCATTTTGAAAGTCGCGAATGTCCCCCTTGCTTCTCGCGTGCTGACAGAGCTGTCCCGCGATTCTTGAGCTTGGATCGAACGAGGCAAAAGACTAGGCGGCGAATCTCATTCTCATTCATTTTTGAGCCAGGCTTCACCGTCTTTCAACGTTGCCCGCACCCGATCAGCCTTTTTCAATTTAGCGACAGATCTCAATACGGCTCCTTTCTCATCGACGAGAATTGCGTATCCACGCTTTAATGTTGCGTCGGGACTCAACGACTGGAATCGAAGGGTTAGCTCTTGAAAACGATTGCGTGCTCTCGTCAATCGGCGATCCGCTGAACGAGCGAATCGATTCTCTAAGCTTGTCAGATTCTGACGACATCGAACAGCATTTCGATCAGGTCGCGTTGTCAATAGGTTCGACTTGGCAATGGTCGCGCGCTCCCTAAATTGACCCAGCGCTTCGCGCGTTCCCGTGCTGAATCGAATAGCCAGCTCATCCAATTTTAGCTTGGCGGTCTCGATGCTTCGTTGGGGCGCGACCGCGCGCAAGCGAGCATTCATATCTCCAAGAGATCTCCTCGCCTCCTCCACGCGAGATTCCAAAGCCTCGACAAGAAGTTCCCTCGCTCCTTCTAGTCGGTCCAGGAACTCCAAGTACGAACTGCTTATCAATTCAGCTGCGGCCGATGGAGTTTCCGCTCGAACATCCGCAACAAAATCGCTCAACGAGAAGTCAATTTCGTGCCCAACAGCAGATATGGTGGGAACAGGCGACTCCGCCAAAATGCGAGCAAAGCCCTCATCATTGAAACACCAAAGATCCTCCAGGCTGCCACCACCTCGACCCACGACCAGTATATCCAATCCTGGCAACCGCGTCGCAGTATCCAAAGACCGGATCAGCGACTGGACTGCATCGAACCCTTGAACCTTGGCTGGAAAAACCGTAAGTCGCCCAAACCATCCACGCCTTTTCAGAATTCGAATGAAATCCTGAACGGCTGCGCCGCTCGGCGAGGTTATAAAGCCTATGTGCACGGGGAACTCGGGAAGCGGGCGTTTACGGTCTTTATCGAAGAGCCCTTCCGCTAGCAGTTTCTTCTTAAGTCGTTCAAACTCGCGATGCAGTCGCCCTTGACCAGATTCGATAGCAGCTCTAGCTATTAGCTGATACCTTCCATGCGGCTCGTACACGCTCAGTTCTCCATAAACGAGCAGCTCTATCCCATCGCGGATCTCGAAATCCAGACCGGATGCATTGCCTCTGAACATGACAACCGGCAGTTGGGCGCTCTCGTCTTTCAAGGAAAAATACAAGTGCCCGCTAGCCTGCTTCCTAAAATTGGATATCTCGCCCCGGATCCAATCAGGCCCTATGGAACCTTCCAGCAGCCTCTTTATCCGCCGCGTATACTCGGTTACGGAAGTCGCTTCATCATCTCCGAATTGCTCGAGAAAAGTACTCATCAACCAGCTTCGGGATCCAAAGATTTTCGTTTCAATCGGGCTCTAAGTTGATGCACCGCAAAACTCAGAGCGATGATCGTGCTGAGAGCCAAGAGAATCATCGTCGCATTTCCTTTTAGAAGAGCGTCGCCGAACCAAACGACGCTAAAAGCGATACTGAGATTCAAGGGTAACGAAACCGCCATGTACCAGCCAAAGGGCATGCGAGCGAGCCCCAGCAGGTAGTTTTGCAATGGGAAAGGCATCCCCGGGGTTATCCTGAGTAAGGCAGCCACGGTGACCATGGTTTCCTTTGTCATTTCGGGAACCGTGTATCCAAACCGATGAACCAGTCTCTCGGATAGCGGGCGAAACCACTTGCCCGCAACCAGCCAGGAGATTGCCATATTCGAGGAAAGAGCCAGGCCGCTCCCCAGCAGAGCCAATGGCATATCGTATATCGCTCCGGCCAAAATGAGGAAAGGAGACACCGGAGCCAATAGGGATGGAAGAATCGCCATGGCCGCGAAAAACGTGACCGGTCCGAAACCCGCTATCCTATCGACCGCCGCTCTAACATCGATTTCCAAAATCTCATCCCAAAACAACCAGACAATCGTAGTGCCGACCAATGCTCCAATAGCGACTAGGCCAATCAATATCTTGATCCTCGAAGATAGCACGGCGAAACACAATTCTTATCCAGCGAGAAAGGCAAAAACAATCTGCTGATGGGATTCACGATCGACCAAATCGTGTATTGATCCAGCCACGACAGTATAAGACTGATTTCCCATTGCATTCTCTGTTACAGTTCCTCACCATCTGACGATCGAGATGGCAGACGCAAAGAAAACGAAGTTCCTAGTAATCGACGATGATCAGAGCCTGCTCGAACTAATTGAAATCATTCTAGATACAGCTGGGTTCGAATCAACAATTGTCAGCAACGCTCCCGATGCCCTGAAAGCTATTGCAGAAGATGGTCAGAATCTTGACGGAGTCATTCTCGATTTGAATCTTCGGGACTTTCCTGGGGAAAGAATGTTCGATGATATAAGGAGGCTGGCTCCCGAATTGCCTATTTTCATTACCTCTGGCTGCCTGACTGAAGAAATCCATGAAAGGCTAGAAGGACGACAAGTAGATAGCATAATAACGAAACCTTTTCGTTCAGCCGACCTAACCTCGAAACTGAAAACGGGATTGGAGCAGCGTCTTATTAGGGAACCTTCAAGCGAAGGTGCTTAGATTCTTGCCGATCAGCCCACCCTCGAAGGGAACGGCAGAATACAAGCCCGCTTCTCCACATGTTTTTAATACATCGAAGACATCTAAACCCTCCAGCTCAGTCTTATCGATAGAAGGAAAAAGCCGGGCCTCCTTTTCCGCTCTCTCTCGCATTTCGCGGAGGTGCGGAAAAGTTCTCTCCAAAATATTCTGTGGATAGAGCGGTTCCATGCTATTATAGTTTCGAATCCATTCGAAATCCGGCTAAAAGCCTCAACACCCAGCATCGGAACGGGTCATCATTCCTTTATCATCAAAAACGGGATTTTTTTCAGCTATACTTTCGCGCTTTATAACATCCCGTATAACAGCTCCTTAAGATTCTCTCTGTTAACCCGATTTTCTACATTTTTGGTTACTCAAAGTGGCCTTAAAGAAATGGCCCCAACGGTCCCTAAGGCCTTTATCCTAGTGGTCATAATCTAGGTTTTCGCCCACGGATACCTCATTATTCACACTTCGCTTAGATACCTGATCGAGCAAATCGCTGTAAAATAGTTCTCAAGAAACGAGCCAGCCAGTCCCTGGCTGGAATCAAAGCGACTGGATATCACTATAGCTCGACGCCCATGAATACACCTCTGAAAACTTTTGCGAGTCTGCAGATGCGGTCAAAATTCCCGCCGTTCTCTATTGCGAAAGACGCATTTCTCTTCATCGTTTTCGGTAAGCTTGAGTGCGATGACTGAGAATGAGAGATTGGCCCTGTTCAGCCTGATTGACGATCCCAGCCCTTTCGTTCGCAAGGCGCTTCTTAACACGCTCGAGAAGATGGGGAGAGAAGGGCTGGACCTATTGCAAGAAGCAGTCGACGGGCCCAATCGCATTCTCAGCTGGCACGCCACGAGGCTGCTCTCCGAATTGCAGACCTCCGATCCCGCCCAGGAATTTCGAACGTTCATACAAGAAATGAACTACGAGATGGAATCTGGGTGGCTTATGATCAGTCGTGTGGCTTATCCGGGCTTGGACATCGGCGATATTTGCCACAAACTGGATGCCATAGCCTCACGGTGCAGCGAGTTGCTGGTCAAACCAACCACAGCTCGC
This sequence comes from Verrucomicrobiota bacterium, assembly GCA_036166175.1. GTDB lineage: Bacteria > Verrucomicrobiota > Verrucomicrobiia > Opitutales > Opitutaceae > Pelagisphaera. The sequence continues at coordinate 3,829 of JAYZHU010000215.1, forward strand.
GAACAATGCCTCGTTATCAATCGAGTGCTTTTTCACGAAATGGGCTTTCGAGGGAACTCCGAGCGATACACGGATCCGGATAACAGTTTCATCAATCGCGTACTGGAGACCAAACGCGGTCTGCCAATCACTTTATCCGTGCTCTACTTGCTTATCGGTCAGCGGCTTGGGACCCCCATTGAACCCATTAGCTCTCCAGGCCACTTCGTGATCGGCTGCTTCGATGAACAAGCTCCCTTTTACATCGATCCTTTCGAGCGAGGCAAATTCCTAACGGCAGGCCAAATGCTAAAACGCATTGAAGCAAATACGCTCGCCCCAAATATCGGCCATTTGGCCCCGGCCTCCACCCACGAAACCTTGGCCAGGATCTGCCGAAACCTCGCCCAACACTACTCTGACAATCGTGATTCCTCGATGGCGGAGCTATTTCAGGATTTCCTCCAAGAATTCAAGAAAGCCTACTCAAAACAGGTCTGACAATCCGTTCTCGCCTCATGATAGAGCCGCCAAGCTATCGATTCTGGTAAACGAGCCTCAATAAATTGCTCGCCCAGCCCACAGCGATCCGGTTCTTTTTTACGAATGGTCCCGTACGATTCCGAAGTTACCTACCAGCTTCGCGACCTCAACGATTGGAGATTTCCCGGAACTAGCCTAGCGGTTCTTGGATTTCCCGTTCGCCATTCTATCAGTCCGGCAATGCACAATGCCGCTATAGCCGACCTAGCCGCAAAGGATTCCCAGTTTAGCGAATGGCGCTACTTTCGCTTCGAAGTAGAACCTGAGAAACTGCCTCAGGCTTTACCGCGATTTTTCGAAATGGGATTCTTTGGCCTGAATCTTACCGTACCTCACAAGGAAATCGCTTTTGATCTGATCGCATCCATCGACTCTGCAGCCGTAGAGATTGGAGCGGTAAATACACTCAAACGAGGACCCGACGGATACCATGGCTACAATACCGACGGCTGCGGGCTTTCCAAAGGAATCGAAGAAGAACTGTCAGCCTCTTTAGCCGGCAGCGATATCGCGATTCTGGGAGCGGGTGGCGCCGCTCGAGCAGCTGCAGTTCAAGCTCTCCAGAGCGATTGCCAATCGCTTTGCATCGTCAATCGTAGCGCCGATCGCCTCGAGAATCTGCTTGGCTCCCTTCAACCTATCGCTCGCGAAAAGGGCATACCCGTCAAGGGATTCAGTCCCCAGGATACAAGTTTGGAATTTGCCGACCATACGCTTATCATAAATGCCACGTCTCTTGGGCTAAACTCTAGCGATCCCCTACCGATACCCGAAGAACGCCTGCCCCAAACTGCAGCTCTTTACGACATGGTCTATAATCCCCGAACAACAAAGCTGATGAAGACTGTATCCGATCGAGGGGGACGGTCAGCAAATGGGCTCTCCATGCTCGTCTACCAGGGTGTCAGGGCTTTGGAGATTTGGAGTGATCGCAAAATCGATCCTAAAAATATGAAGCAAACTGCGAATTCCGCCCTCGCGTCAAAGACCTAAACGGGCTCAATAACTCTATCTATAAAATGCTAACCGAACTTCAGCATATCGATCAGGAATTTCCGGCTATTGTAGCTACCTTCGTATTCGTTTTCGGCGCCTCGATTGGCAGTTTTCTTAACGTATGTATATATCGGATACCCACTAACAAGTCTATCGTTTCACCCGGTTCCACCTGCGCCTGTGGCCAGCCGATCAAGTGGTTCGACAACATTCCCATACTTAGCTGGTTCATATTGCGAGGCAAAGCTCGCTGTTGCGGCGAGGCCTACAGTTTTCGCTACCCGTTCGTGGAGCTCTTGACCGCTTGCCTGTTTCTCGGCGTCTGGGTCCAACATGCCCACGCTCCTGCCTCCTGTATTTGGCTATTGGTTACGATGCTGGTGTGCGCGACTTTCATCGACTTGGATCACATGGAGATTCCCGATCGATTCTCCATTGGCATGGCCCTATGCGGTCTAGTCTTGTCGGCAATCGTCCCTTCACTTCATGGAGTATCCGAACCCATCCACGCCATGGCCTCCTTGAAAGGCTTGTTCGAATCCGCTATTGGCATAATGATCGGATCCGGCATGATCTTATGGATCGCCCTCGGCGCCGAAACCGTGTTGCGCAAAGAAGCTTTGGGGTTTGGCGACGTTAAGCTCATGGGGGGAATCGGCGCCTTTCTCGGCTGGCAGGGAGCCACTTTCGCATTGTTCGGCGGAGCCTTTATCGGAACCATCATCGTCCTGCTCTGCGCCCTGATTCGGGTAGCAGTCATAAGACCTCTCCGCAAAGAAAAATCCGATTCCAGCGATGGAGGTCTTATCGGACGCGAAGTACCCTTTGGGCCTATGCTAGCCTCAGGCGCTTTGATTTACACCTTGGTTCTGGAAGAGCCAGTTGACCTCTACTTATCGCTGGTTTTGGAGCTGTTCAGCTGACGCTCTCTAAAATGCAGGCTCCATCCGCTGTGTGGCATTCCAGAATTTCAGGTTCTTCACCAAATCGCCCTCGATAAGCGGAAGCAACGGACTCTGCATAGATCCTGGTAAAGTCCTTGCGGGTCAAAGCCATAACCGCTCCCCCAAATCCGCCGCCCGTCAAGCGGGCCCCGAGCACCCCTGGCATTGATCGAAGAATGGCTACCAAATAGTCCAGCTCTGGAATGCTGTTCTCGAAAAGGTTCTCCGAACTAGCGTGAGACTGGAAGAGAAGTTTCCCAGCATCCTCTACCTTTCCTTCCTCAAGCAAACGCCTAACCGCCTCGACGCGGTTAATCTCGCCGACGATGTGTTCCGCCCGCTTGGCGATCTTCGCATCCAATGAGAGCTTGGCGCTTTCTAGAACATCCATTGATACGTCAGCGAGACAACCAATTTCGAGGCCCGACTCAACCAGGCCATTTACCGCTGACAAGCACTCTTCATGCCGTTCTGAATACAAGGATTCTACCAACGCGTGCTTTTTATGCGTATTGAATATCCATATACTATACTCATCACCCAAAGGAATCACCGAAAAGACCATATCACGGCAATCGATGTGCACCAGGCTACCGGCTTTTCCAAAGGCGGAAACACCTTGATCGAGTATACCGCAAGGCACTCCTACAAACTCAGTCTCCGCCTCCTTGCAAGCCACCGCTAGATCCTCAAGCCCGATCTCGAGGCCATAGCACTCGCAAAAGGCTTTTCCGGAGGCCAATTCCAAGGCTGCGCTGCTGGCTAGTCCTGCCCCCGTGGGCAAGTCCGAATTGACAAACATCTCGAAACCCCCTTCAGCGGACAATCCTCTACGTATCAGGCTATTATATACACCAAGCGGGTAATTTACCCAATAGTCTCTACCGTCAACAGGAGAGCCCGTTTCATCTAGCGAAACAAAATCGGAATGGGATCCAGACGCGAATCGGAAAAGACGCTCTTCGATTCGTCGAATCGCAATGTATATTCGTCGATCGATCGCCGCCCCAAGAACCGGGCCCAGATTGTAATCAGTATGATTGCCGATGAACTCAACTCGTCCTGGAGCCGCCGAGATCACTGCTGGGTCTTCACCAAATACTTGGCGGAAATGCTCCTTGATTGGCTCGATGGGTTTCATACAACAGAACTGGGAACGAAAATCCCGCAGCTAGTTTGCCAAGCTGCGGGACGGAAATTTCGCGTGAACTAGAGGATCTAGAGCTGCTCCTTGAGCCCTGCCCCTGGCTTAAACTTGATCGCTTTGCTGGCTTTGATCTTCAAAGGAGCCTTGGTCAGCGGGTTGATGCCGGTGCGGGCATTGCGACGCGTTACCGAGAAAGTGCCAAATCCGACAAGCTGGATAGCAACAGCGTCTTTGGCCGCCCTGTCGCTGACTTTAACGGTTTTACCCGCGTTCTTAACGGCGGTCCTAATGGAGGCCAATACGGCGCCCAACGCCTTCTCTGCTTCGGCCTTTGATGCGTCACCCAAATTGCTTTGAATCTCTGCGATAAGTTCAGACTTAGTCATATAGTTAGGGATGTTTTATTTATGATGATTAACGTTAAAACGCGTCCCATTTAGGGAACCGGACGACTCGAAACTTCTTATACACGAGCGTCAAACGAAATGTTTGCCTCTATTCAATTATCTTTACCGGACGGATCCGGCATTTAAGATCGCCCGTCGAAATCCTTAGGAACGACGCCGTCGCGACCTGCAATGACGATATCCAAAAGACGCTTCAAGGCCTCTAGCCTGCTCATACCTCGCTCGGCAACCCATTGGTCGGCCCGCTTGGAAAGTTGGCTCGCCATTACCTTTGCTTGAGAAGGGCTCGCGCCTCGAGACGAAAAGACTTTCTCGAGCTTCTCAACTTCTTCTTCTGTATTCATCCTCTGGCGCAATTAGAGCTGCCTGGAAACTTTCACGTCGATCTGTTCTCCAATGCTGAACGAATCTATTTCATCCACGGATCGCTTCAGCATCGCCGATCCAATCAGATTGGATTCGGTTTCGAGAACCCGCCTTAACTCGCCAGCCTTCCGCCCTTCATCGTCTTGTAACTCCCAAGGCACATCGCCCGAAGGGGCTTTCGAAACCCTTACGCACAGCAGCGATTTTCGCAAGGTTCCCATCGTATTCAGGCGAGCCATAACTTCTTGTCCAATGTAACAGCCTTTCTGATACGAAATGGCTACTTCGCCTAATCCTACTTCTTGCGGCAAGTCCATCTCCAAGACATCCTTCCCCACTTGGAAACATTTGTTCTGGATGGCGACAACCGCGACGCTTTCTGTATTTAGAATACGGATATTTCTGTTCTCCAGCGAATTCAATATGCCCTGAACCTCATTTTCATTCGCGTCAAAGATGATCTCCAAGTTCGGCTCTTCACTACGCCTTCCCCAAAAAGCGACGCCGGAAGGCCATAAGGAAAACCCTTCGTGCTCAGGCCTATCGATCTTCAAGAACTCCAGCCCCAATTCAATAGCCTCGCCCCAAAGCGATATTCCAGCAACAGGACTATCGCTCGAGCGGGTAGCCACCTCATCCATGATGATCCGCTTCTCCAGGTTTTCCTGTAAAAGCGAGGTAGGCGAAAAATAGCTAATTGCCCGAAATCGATTCTCGCTCTCCTTAAGGAGGAAGCTATCCGCCTTGATCTTCCCTTTCGCATCGAGCCAAAGGCCGTAGACTGAGCTTCCGCCAGGCACGCGAAGATCTCGGGAAAATTGACCCTGAAGGAAATGGGCGGTATCTGGCCCTTCGACGGTCACGTCCCCCGCAGGCTGATAGATATGAGCCTTCGATTCAGTCATAGTTAGCCAGATTAGAAAGTCGCGAAAATTCGAAAACGGATATTGACAAACACCAGAGAATTACTGCCTAATGTAACAATGACAAACACTTTCCCGCTCAGCGGGATTTTGGGGTAACTAAGAAAACGAGATGGCGGGCAGCTTAGGGGTAGGCTGCCCGCCTTATTTTTGCCCATTCGCCATGAGCTCATTTCTTTTATCAAGAGCTATTAGACGAATTCGCCATTGAAATTCGTCAGAGCCCGCCAACTATCGCGGCCGTGAAGAAGACCTCCGACATCAATGTCACTCAAACGGCCGCGCTCCCTGCTCCTCGCGAGCTCGTAGAAGAGATCGCCAAAACGGACTCTCAATCGGAATTCATTGCTCAGTCCCGACAAGAAATCCACCGAATCATCTTTGGCGACGATCACCGTCTCTTGCTCGTGGTCGGGCCCTGCTCTATCCACGACACGGATAGCGGCTTAGAATATGGTCGGCGCCTCGCGGCCCTCAAGGAACGGGTGAACGACCGCATTTGCCTGGTTATGCGCGTCTATTTCGAGAAACCGCGTACATCGCTGGGTTGGAAGGGTTTGATCATGGACCCGGACCTCGACGGCTCGGAAAACATCGACAAAGGGCTGCGAGTAGCCCGGAACTTTCTTCGAGATATCATAGATCTCGGAATCCCTACCGCCACGGAACTGCTAGATCCAATCACTCCCCAATACATTGCCGATCTCGTTTCTTGGGCTGCTATCGGCGCCCGAACGACCGAATCCCAAACCCATCGGCAAATGGCTTCCGGATTGTCAATGCCAGTTGGTTTCAAAAACGGAATGGATGGCACCTGTCAGGTAGCGATCAATGCTATTAGAGCCGCGAGTGGGGTTCAAACCTTCCTGGGTATCAATACCGAAGGTCAAGCATCTGCAGTAACCACAGCGGGCAATCAGAATTGCCATGTGGTACTGCGAGGCGGAAGCGCCGGACCGAACTGCGATGCCGGCAGCGTGGCCAAGGTGATGGAAGATCTCGAGAAGGCTGGTCTACAGCAGGCCATCATGATTGATTGCAGTCACGGCAATAGTAAAAAGCAGCCGGAACGTCAGCCTGAAGTCCTCGACGCCATCATCTCTCAGGTCGAAAACGGAAACGAAGTAATCATCGGCGCCATGATAGAGAGCAACCTCGAAGCGGGTAATCAGAAATTTCCCGCCCCTTTGGAGACCTTGAAACGAGGAGTTTCTATCACCGACGGGTGTATTGACTGGGACACGACGGAGGCTTCTATATTGAATGCCTACGATCGCCTCGCTTCCCGGTTCTCGTCAGCATAGAGGATGTTCAATTGATCACAAATCTCCAATGGCAACGTTGCTTGATGATAAGAAAAAAACATTTGCGGTTTTTTATAAATCTGCATGAGCGGGTTTACTCCGCGATTTCCGTGCAGAACAGTTTGCAAATATCGCGGGGTAAACCCGCTACTACGATAGATCACAGCTTGAGTTTGAGCTTATTCGCAGGAATCGCGGATTCAGGCATTCCTACCCACCCTAAAAAATCGCTCCGCATTGACCGATTTTCCAACAACTATAAGTCGCTAAAATTTCCGTGCCCGATCACTCCTTTTTGATCGCGTGAAACCAGCCACTTTGAGTAAAGCTCAATCACACGCTTATGAAAGATCCCATCCATGTTGCTGTGACCGGCGCCGCCGGCCAAATCGGTTATTCGCTACTTTTCCGCATCGCGTCCGGACAGTTGCTCGGTCCAGATCAGCCAGTTGTCCTAAGGCTCATCGAGATAGAGCCAGGCATGAAAGCTCTAGAGGGAGTCGTGATGGAGTTGCAGGACTGCGCGTTTCCGCTTCTCAAAGGCATCGTTCCCACTACCGATCTCGATGAGGGGTTCAGCAAAGCGAACTGGGCTCTGCTCGTGGGAAGCGTTCCACGAAAGGCGGGAATGGAGAGAAAGGATTTGCTGGGAATCAATGGTAAGATCTTCACCAGCCAAGGGAAAGCCATTCAGGAAAATGCCGCCTCCGATATTCGAATACTCGTCGTTGGCAACCCCTGCAACACCAATTGCCTGATCGCCATGAATCACGCTCAGGACATTCCTAAGGACCGTTGGTTTGCCATGACCCGTCTCGATGAAAATCGAGCCAAGACCCAGCTGGCGATCAAAGCTGGCGTCGATGTCGATGCGGTCAAGAATCTCGCCATCTGGGGAAATCACTCTTCCACGATGTATCCAAACTATTTCGACGCTACGATCAACGATAGGCCCGTGCCTGAAGTGATCAAAGACGAAGCCTGGTATACGGAAACCTTTATTCCCTCCGTTCAGCAAAGAGGAGCTGCCATTATCAAAGCCCGCGGCCTGTCTTCAGCGGCCTCAGCGGCGAATGCGGCCATCGACACGGTTCGATCCATCGTAAATCCCTCGCCAAGCGACGATTGCTTTAGCGTCGCCATCCACTCGAATGGAGAATACGGCATCAATCCCGGACTAATCTATTCGTATCCAATGATTAATGACGGTTCAGGCCCATCAATCGTCGAAGGCCTGGAAATCAACGATTTCAGCAGGGAGAAAATCACCGGGACCGAAAACGAGCTTAAAGAAGAAAAGTCCATGGTGAGCGACCTGCTCCCTTAGGGCTCGAAGGGCATCATCTGGTAGGGAGGACCGGCTCGGTCCTCCTTTGTTCAGTCCATTTTAGAGAGGGCAGCCCCTTCTCACTACCTTTATCAGTCTCCTTGCCGCTTCTCACGCACCTCCAACGGCGGCAGCTCCTTGATATGGACATCACGCTGTGGATACGGAAACTCGATGCCGTTTTCCTTGAATAGTTCCCAAATCCGAACGTAAAATGCACTCCGGATATTGCCCAAGCCGTCCGTCGGATCGACAATCCATACTCGCAACTCGAAATTCACCGAATTGTCTCCATATTCAGTCAGTCGAACAGCGGCGGGTGGGTCCTTAAGAATGCGTCGGTCCTCTTCCACCGCCCGAACGGCAAGCTCCATCGCTTTGTGGATATCGGAAGTGTAGGAAACGCCGAACGGAATGCGCACCCGAACCTTCTCGTCGCTAAAGGACCAGTTGACCACTTTCTCGGTTATCATCATTTCGTTGGGAATCAAGTGCTCCGTCCCATCGCGGGTGATCACCGACGTGTAGCGGGCTCCCAAGGTGTTTATCCATCCGTAAGTCTGGTCCACTTCTATCACGTCGCCCGGCTTGATTGACTTGTCTCCCAGGAGAATGACACCGCTGATAAGATTGGATACGACTTTCTGGAAACCGAAGCCAAGCCCCAAACCGACCGCGCCACCCAGCACCGCAAAGGCGGCGAGATTGACGCCCATCGAACTGATGGCGAATAGAATCGCTCCAACTGCGATTAGCACCTTGATGAACTTTATGACCAGTACCTGCAGCGCGGGCGATACGTTCTGCATCTGGCCGACACGCTTCGTCGAGGTATTGATAAGCCACCCCGCGGCGGGTATGGCAATAGATATGGCTATAAGCCCCTTAAAGAACGAGTGTAGAGTTACCAGCGTCTCGCCTGACTCCGAAAATGGGTAAAGCCTAATACTGTTCAAGCCCTCACGAATGACGCTCCAAACGCCGATGAGGTTTAGAATGAGCACCATCGCGAGCACGAAAAACAGGGTCTTGTAATATACCTGGCCCTTTATCCTCGCGGGCAATGCCGCAGATACCAGCCACAGCGTAGCGATGCTCGCCATAGCCCGCACTAAAATGTAGTTCTTATTCCCCGACGAGGGCTCATTCCCCGTAGCTATATCGAGAGCCCTGTCTCCATCCTCGACCTCGGCATTGACGACCACTGGCACCTCGGCGCTCTGCTCCACTGGCGCCGGCGTCTCGATCTGATTCGAGTCGAAATACATTGAGATCGACCAGAGCAGGGCCACTAGTAAGACACGGAACAAGTTATCGCTCACCCAATCCACAGTATCCTCAATCCAATCATCACGCTCTTCGATCGCAGTCGTAACCTTTCGAAAGAGGGGTTTGAGTCCGGCGCTAATTACCCAGGCGATTAGAAAAGCCGACGCAATGCCGCCTAACTGAATCAAGAGATCCGGTCCCACGAAAACCTGCCGAAACGACTCCCACCAAGACTGCAAATAGTCGTCCCATCTACGAACGAACCAGGTTCCAACATCGACAGCGACTAGCGAAGGGGTGATTACGGACATACAAAAGATCCTAGAGGGACTGTGAATCCGCTTTCAATCTTGATTTCCCCTAGAAGTGGCACAACCGCTGATCGGCCCTGTCTTCGCATTCAACTTGATTTATCGGGCTCTTACACCGATAAACCAATTCCGTTCTTTGATTTGCCGCATTTACGCATGACTAAATGTTACCGACAAATCCGACCCAAAGGAGAGAACTTCTTCCTTCTTGATCCATAATTCATAATTTACCTGGGGGTGTTCCGGATTCGACCTTAAGTTGAAACGTCTGGCTGCATGTCGAGGATGATGGTTGGCCTCGTTAAAATATCCATCACACATATAAATGGCACAACTGAAGAAATGCCTCTAGCTGCATAAGCCAGCTACGTCCCTTCCATCGATACTCGCTAGATAGATAGGGGCGACGACCAGCGAGCATAGCTTGGGCGGCCGCCTGTTGCGCCCAAGCCGTACTTCATCAGCGGGCTGGCTGGTTCGCGCAGCGCGGTTTCGTCGCGGCTGAATCGGCGAGATCAAAAACGAGAACAAACATGTAGACGCCTTTCGAGAAGGCTTAGGGGACGCGGGTTCGACTCCCGCCACCTCCACCATTAAATACCTAATAGTCAACTACTTGCAAGGCTTTTACTTATTTCCTACCGCATTCCTACCAATCTTACTGCGTTGTAGGTCATGCCTTGTCTGTGAAAACTCTGTCGTTACTTCCAACGATAGGGGAACTCATTAAGGGACAGCAACAGGAGCTTCCGTTTACGCATCTGACTTTTCTTTTCTAGCGTCTATGAAGCTTTTGATGAAATAACCCATAGACAAAGCGGATGTTACAATCATTAGGGCAACCCTAACGGTCGCTAATGTATCAGATCGACCAATAGCTCCTTTTAGCGGCATGAACAATGCAACAAGTACCACCAGTGTCAGCAAAACAGCGACATCAGCAATAACCTTGTTTTGCGTCTTTATACCTTGGTAACAGAGCACTAGCATTAAACCAAAAAACAAAGGAATTAAAGCGGTAAAAGATGGAG
>JAYZHU010000216.1:0-8821 GCA_036166175.1 Verrucomicrobiota bacterium
GGAGCCATTTCATAATCGAGCCCCAATCCTTCGACCGCTTCCAAAAATGGGTTTAGCGAATTGATATCTTCGTTACTCATGCCTATACTCCCAATCGTCGAACACATTGGGCAAGCGTTTCGCCCTCTCTGCGTTCCTTTAAGAATGTATCCAAAATCGTCTCGACCACTCTAGGGCAATCTTTCCGTTTGAATTCGCCGATCACTTTCCCCAATCGATCGTGCTCGCCTCCAATCCGCATCTCGTAGCCCTCGACAGAACCCAGCTTTTCCCGGATTCGCATACCACGAAATCCAATATCCACGATTCGATAAGGTGAACAACTATTAGGGCATCCCGTGATGTTGATAAGCGCCTTATCCCAAATCTCGTTGTATTTCGATTTGGATACAACAGGCATAAGTAAATCGTACAATTTCCGAGTTTCCGTTACCGCTTTGGGGCAGTAGGTCGTACCCACACAAGGAACGATATCCCGAATTCCGAAAAAGCCCTCCGTTTCGAAACCGATTTTCCTAATCTCTTCGTTCGCCTCAGCAACCTTTTCTGGCTTCACCCCGTGAATCTCGATATTCTGCCTCTGCGTGAATTGGAGACGCTTGTCGCCATACTTTTCAGTGAGCATCGCGAATTGCCGCATCTGCAAATGGGTCAACTCCCCTTTGGGGATCATAGCCCGAACGGTTGCTTTGCCATCTGTGCCGACAGGATTCGGCTCCAGTAAAGGTCGCTCCGGGACCGCGTCGCCCACGTCTTCGACAGGATTGGTTTCAATCCCATCGGTATTCACATTTTCCTGCTTGAGGAAATCCGTTACTACGTTGCGGCAGAAATCGATTCCCTTTTTGTGAACGACGAACTTCAAGCGGGATTGGGTGCGATCCCTTCGATTTCCGTGATCGCGAAACAGCAAGGCGATAGCCCGATTGACCGCAACGATGCGATCGGCAGGCACGAACGAGAATAGCTCTTGACCGATGAAGGCCTCCCAGCCCATGCCCCCGCCAATGACTACTTTGAATCCTACTTCATCTTTGCCACTCGCGCTCTTTCGCTGAACCGCGATCGCCCCAATGCAGTTTATGAAGGGCTGGCCGCAACCCGCGCCGCAACCGGAAAAATTGATCTTAAATTTGCGTGGCAGGTTATCAAGGTCACGAGCTTCCGTCAGCGCCTTGGAGGTTTCCTTGGCAAAGGGAAGCACATTGATACGCTTGTATTTGCAGGTCTCGGCAAGCGGACAGGCCACTACGTTACGAGTGACGTCGCCACAACCGTGAAAAGAGCTAAGATTGTCTTTTGCCAAATCGCGAAGCATGTCCGCGAGCGCTGGCGCTTTGAGCCAATGGAACTGAATACATTGCCGTGTTGTGATACACAGCTTTCCCTGACCATACGTTTCCCCAACCTGGGCTAAGCGCCTCGCTTGAACGGAGTCCACCAATCCACCTGGGATGACAACACGGGCCATATGGTTTCCTGGATGACGGGATCCATAGATCCCATACCATTTGGAAATGAGCTTCTCGCCACCTCCTAAAGCTCCCTTCCGCCCGATCTCATCATAATCGAGCACCAGACCATGGTCTTTGATGTGCTCTTCCTCGCTAACTACCCGCTTATCGAGTTTCCACTGCATTGTTTCTAATTTGGTTTTCCAGTCTGTAAGGGCTCAGTTTTTCCGTTTCAAACGATCCTACCCTTGGGCTTCTCACCTGCTCCCGATATTAGTCGGCCAACATTAATCCTGATAAAAAAGGAGAGTCGAAATGTAGCGCTCACCTGTGTCGGGTTGCATAACTACGATTGTTTTTCCGGCGTTTTCCGGTCTTTCAGCGACCTGCTTGGCAGCTTCCGCAGCCGCTCCTGATGATATGCCGACGACTAAGCCCTCCGTCTTTCCCAACGACTTCGCGGTTTCTATCGCCGCCATGCTGTCGATTTGTATCACTTCATCCACGACATCGCCATTGTAAGCTTCAGGGACGAAACCAGCGCCGATACCTTGGATCATATGCGGGCCCATTTTACCGCCACTGAGAACTGGGGACTCTTCAGGCTCAACAGCAATTATCTGAATATTAGGGTTTTGCTCCTTCAAGTACTTTCCCGCACCCGAGATCGTACCGCCTGTCCCCACCCCAGGAACGAAAACGTCGATTTCCCCTTTCGTGTCTCGCCAGATTTCTGGACCCGTGGACTCGTAATGAACCTGCGGGTTAGCGGGATTGCTAAACTGCTGCGGCATAAACGAGCCACCTATGTTGGAATTGAGGCTACGAGCTTCGTCGATAGCCCCAGGCATGCCCAGATCCGCATCCGTTAAGACCAGTTCGGCTCCAAGATGAATGAGTAGCTTACGACGCTCTACACTCATTGAAGACGGCATGGTTAGAATAAGATGATAGCCTTTAACAGCAGCCGTGAGGGCCAACCCGATTCCCGTATTACCAGAAGTCGGTTCAACGATTGTCGCGCCCTCTTTTAAAGTTCCATCCTTTTCCGCGGCCTCGATCATCGAAAGTCCGATCCGATCTTTGATGCACCAACCCGGATTGTAGCCTTCGAGCTTAGCCAATATTTTTCCAGGCAACTCGACTCCGAAGCGGTCCAACCGGATCATCGAAGTGTTGCCTATCATCTCGCATAAATTGTTGTATATCGCCATGTTCGATCGAATCGGAGCTCAATGGATTTCGACACCTGTTTCAAGGCCTCCGATACGCCCCTTCAAAATGATATCCCGCATTTAGAGGGCAAGGAGAATCCGACATCCCATCCCGTCATAGTAGACGGACAACGCATCACTATTAGAAAGCCGTTGATACCTACAAACACGATCAGGAATTGCAAGTTAACCGACTGCGATATTGTTGCAAAGGCCCCGCCGTTCGGCGGGGCTTTGCAAATCTAAATCCAAATCGGCTCCGGCGTTCTAGTACCGATAGTGGCTAGGCTTGTAAGGTCCTTCCACTTTTACGCCAATATAGTCTGCTTGCTCTTGAGTAAGCGTCGTCAACTTGACGCCAATCTTCTCCAAGTGCAATCGAGCCACTTCCTCGTCAAGAGCTTTGGAAAGCAAGTAAACCCCTGGCTTGTAGGTCTTTTTGTTCTTCCAAAGATCGATTTGGGCCAAGGTCTGGTTGGCAAAAGAATTCGACATGACGAAAGACGGGTGCCCGGTGGCGCAGCCAAGATTAACCAAGCGTCCTTTTGCCAGCATATAAATACTGTTGCCACTCGGGAAGGTGTACTTGTCAACGGCCCCTTGCGACTCGTCCTTAATAACATCAATCTCAATGCCTTGATAAGCATTCAACTTGTCGACTTGTATCTCATTATCGAAGTGACCGATATTACAGACGACTGCTTGGTCCTTCATTTTCTCCATGTGCTCGATTCGGATGATATCCTTATTACCGGTTGTCGTCACATAGATATCCGCTCTCCCCAAAGTGTCCTCTATCGGGCAAACCTCGAAACCTTCCATGGCGGCCTGCAAAGCGCAGATTGGATCGATCTCCGTAACTATCACGCGAGCTCCCATGCCCACGAGAGCTTGAGCACACCCTTTGCCAACATCTCCGTATCCACAAACCACGGAAACCTTACCGCCAGTCATGACGTCCGTAGCCCGCTTGATGCCATCAATCAGCGATTCGCGACAGCCGTACAGATTGTCGAATTTGGATTTCGTGACAGAATCGTTCACGTTGATGGCCGGCACGAGCAAGCAACCATTCTCCATCATCTGATAAAGTCGATGCACGCCAGTTGTCGTCTCCTCGGAGACACCCTTCCAATCGGCTACGGTGCCTTTCCACCGATTCGGGTTTTCCGAGTGGATCTTCTTGAGAAGGTTTTTTATAACTTGCTCTTCTTCGGAGCCGGACTCGGAGTCGACCCAATCGCTGCCATTTTCCAACTCAAACCCTTTGTGGATGAGTAGCGTCGCATCCCCACCATCATCGACTATCAATTGAGGCCCAAGCCCTCCTGGAAAGCTTAGAGCTTGATCGGTACACCACCAATACTCCTCTAGAGTTTCGCCCTTCCAGGCAAAAACGGGGATGCCTGATTCGGCAATGGCAGCGGCGGCATGATCCTGAGTCGAAAAGATGTTGCAGCTTACCCAGCGCACGTCAGCGCCCAACGCCACTAAGGTTTCTATCAAGACCGCAGTTTGAATCGTCATGTGCAACGAGCCCATAATCCGAACTCCTTGCAGCGGCTTTTCACCTGCATACTTATCCCGGATAGCCATCAAACCAGGCATTTCCTGCTCAGCTATCTCTATCTCCTTGCGACCAAAATCAGCCAACGAGATATCCGCTACTTTGTAATCCAACGTTTGTATATCACTCATATTATTTCCTCCAAATTTATTTGCCTAACTTCTTAATCGCTCTCTTCAGAGCGGTCACCTTGTTCGTCTGCTCCCAGGTCAATTCGTCCTTTCCGAAATGTCCGTAGTTCGTTGTCGACCTATAGATCGGTCTTTTGAGCTTAAGCTGCTTTACGATTCCGGCCGGCTTGAAATCAAAGACCTGGGCAACAGCCGATTCAATCGCTTCCTCATCAAACTTACTCGTTCCAAATGTATCTACAGAAATGGATACAGGCTCAGGGTGTCCAATCGCGTAAGCGACTTGCAATTCTGCTCTGTCAGCAAGGCCTGCAGCCACAATGTTCTTGGCCACCCACCGACACATGTAGGCCGCCGAGCGGTCCACTTTGGACGGGTCCTTGCCAGAAAACGCTCCACCACCATGATGGCCAGCTCCACCGTAGGTATCCACGATGATCTTGCGGCCAGTCAAACCAGCATCTCCTTGCGGTCCGCCAATAACGAATCGGCCTGTGGGATTAATCAAAAATTCCGTGTTCTTGGTCAGTAACCTTTTAGGCAGGCACCGCTTGATCACTTTTTCGATCATAAACTTCTCGATGTCCTTACGGCGAACATCTTCCGTATGCTGGGTAGATATAACGACCGCCGTTATCTCCACAGCCTTATTGCCTTCATATCGCATAGACACCTGCGACTTGCAGTCAGGGCGAAGCCATTTCGCTTGCCGCCCCGCATGCCGAATCCTGGCGATTTCCCGACCAATATGGTGGGCATACATGACTGCTGCAGGCATCAGCTCCTTGGTCTCGTTAGACGCGTAGCCGAACATGATACCCTGGTCGCCAGCGCCCTGCTCAGCCGTATCCTTGTCCTTCGCTTTGCGAGCATCGACCCCTTGGGCGATATCCGGAGACTGGCTGGTTAAGTTATTCGTTATGAAAACCTTGTCGGCGTGAAATACGTCGTCGTCATTCACATAGCCAATATCCCGAATAGCTTGGCGGACAATCTCCTCGTAGTTCAGCTTTGCTTTGGTGGTGATCTCGCCAGCAAGAACAACCTGGTTGCTTTTAACTAGAGTCTCGCAGGCCACCCGACTCTGGGGATCCTGGGCGAGGCAAGCGTCCAGAACGCTGTCGGAGATGTAGTCCGAAACTTTATCCGGATGCCCTTCCGCAACCGACTCCGAAGAAAATACGTATTTTTTGGCCATATTCGATTAGTGATTTGATCGCTAGATGAGCCGCTTAACTCAGAATATCAACATATTCGGATTTATTGATATGTTATTCGCGAACTCAAGCCCATAATCGAATGGTTAAGGAGGAACTAAAGCAAAACCAGGGCTCAATGGGTAGAAGACCCTAATCCAAAATCGACCCAAAGTCGAAAATAGGCGGATGCTTACATTCCGCATCGAGCTTGAAGGATCTAATTGTTTCTGGCCTCAGCGATTCGCGCCTCTCGGGACCGGCGAAATTCTTCCCGCTGTCTCATGCCATTAGCGAGGATGTTGCTAACGAACTGCCTCGCTTCCTCTTCTTTTTTGATCGTTTCCGGATCTTTGACGCGGACCGGTTTTTTGGGGGCGTTGGTATTACCCGCCACGCTACGAGCAGGAGCGGCCTGCTTTAAAGTAATGATCTCGTTTTCATTTATCGCGATCTGCTTTGTAATGCCATTGAGTGAGACGGATATAGTTCCATCGGTTTCGTCCCAACCGCTGACGGCGAAACCATCCTGCAAGCCATCCAAAGGCACCCAAACGCTTTCTTTCGTTTTAGAATCGTAGAGGGAAATGGTAACATCTGGTCCGATCGCCATTAAACCCGTAAACTCCATCTGGTCCAATCGTGAAGGGGCCACGGTGGCAGCCGTCGTCTCCTGGACCGGAGCCACCTTAGCTCTTTCGAATGGCGAACGGATCTCCTCCGCCCAAATCAGCTGGCTAGTCGCGGCCATCAGGAGGAATGAACTCAAAAGCCCCTCAACAGTAGAAATCTGACTTCCCGTTGGATAGTTCATTCCGCGTATTTAGTAACGTCCTAATAATCGATGTTCGTTATATTTAACAATATCGGCCGGATTCAAGCGCCAATGAAACGCAAAACCAGCCTCCCTTGGTAGGGGGGCTGGCCCCGTAATCACAAAGCCTCGCGACTTTGAGAATCTTTTTAGTGGTCGGAATTAGTCGATGACGGTCACATCGATAAGAACTTCACCGGCTACGCCGCCCTCATCGGTAACAACAATCGTGTATAAGCCTTCGGTAAGCGTAAGGACGGCCGCCGTACTGGTGGTGTCAACGGTTGGAAGATTCTGACCTTGGAAGTCGTCCGTCGCCAAGAATGGGAACAAACCAGCGAAATCAGCAGCAGCTATGACCTTGGCAGCGCTTTCAGCTCCTCCACTATCCCAATTGGCTACCGTCGCGACTTCGTCGCTTCCACCAGTCGAGAAATTGGTTTGGAAGAGGGTCATGGTTGGGTCAGGCATTGGGCTAGCCACACCCAAGTCGGCGAGCTTTGGTCCAACCGCGCGGATAAGAACGGTTTTCGTTCCCAGAACCGTGAAACCGGTAATCGTGCTCGCTCCAGCCGCTACCGAAGTACGCCCCGAGATATTGGCTAGATCGCCTGTATCGCTAGGTTCGGAAGCAGACGCGGGAAGGTAACCTGCTTCAGACAGGTAAGTCCAACCGGCCATCCAGTTGTCGGTAGTATTGAACGCCCCTTGGTAGCTGACAGGTGTGAACCATGTGTCGCCATCTGGCAAATCAGCTAAAGTGTTGGTCAACGCTGGGCTGCTTGAAGTTGGACGAGGATCGAATCCACCATCTGCCTCGCGAGAAATGCCAGTTAAACCAGCAGCTTCAACAGTATTATTCAATCCAGCTTCCGCCAAGAATGATTCGTCATCATCGAGGTTACTTCCGCCAGCTCCAAGTGTGTCGTCTTCATCTCCATCAAATAGAACTGCAGTGTCGAAGTCCCAGATGTTGTTAGAAATATCGATCAATTTTTCAGTTTGTCCATTTCCGGGAATACGCAAACCGGAGTCTGGCTCAATGCGGATACCCTCAGGCCAACCAGTGAAGATCGAGTTCTTGTAAACCGCATAGGCATTGTCACGGATGCGGAGCGCGTGGCCTTTTTGACCATTACCAACGTAAGTGGCGTTGTAGACCGTGCCACCACCGATGTTGCGACCAGGATTGGTCGATGTTTCTCCATCGTGCTCGCCGCCATTGTTTGGTACATGAGCGTTGTTCGCAATCGGGCCACCAATGTAGACCCAGAACTGACCACGGCCTTCCCAGCCTTGGTCATAGTCGAACCCATCATCGCCACCATACGCAGATACGGCGTATTTAAGGTCAACCATTCCGCCGAAGAACTCGATAGAGTCATCGGAATTGCCAAATACTTCGATATGGTCGATCTGCGTGCCGCTTCCGACACCACCCAGCGTTAAGCCGTTGATTTCCGCATCTTGTGCCAGAGCAGAACCTCCGAAACGAATAGAAACGTAGCTTAGAACACCTGAGCTATCCGCTGGATCAGTGCCTCCGAATTTGCGAGACGATTCTGGAAGGAATTCGGGAATACCTTCAACAGTGTCCTCGATAGTCGCACCCTCAGCCCAAGACTCCTTATTCCGATCGGAATTAAGAGGAGCGTTTCCTAGTATGATGAGTCCACCCCATGCATTGCCATTTTCAGGTCCCCACGAACCATCCATAGGATCAGCTTCCGCGGCAAAGATGATCGGCGCGGATGGAAATCCAATCGCGTTGATCTTACCTGTTCGCGAAATAATCAGAGCGGTTGCGTCCGTGCCCGTGCCGGCGGCACTCTTAATTACTGTGCCTGCTTCGATGTTGAGGGTCGCACCATCCACGGTGATAAACATTGTCGGATGTCCAGTTGGTATCCGACGTAATGCTTGTTGTTACATTTATGTCAGCTGCGTAAGCTGCCCCCGCAAGTATCGACGAGGCGGTGATTGTTGTTATTATTCGTTTTGTGTTTTCCATGATATTTCCAATAGGATTAAGGAAAGTTAGATGGGCGTCTCCAATATAGGAATTCCGTAGCTTACGCTAAGTGAGAACGTTCGTCCGGTTTCGCTATAGGCATAGGGAAACACTTCGTCTCGGAATACGTGAAATCTTTCAGTTTCGGCATCTAGAAGATTGCTCACCTTGAACTTGAATTTCCAAGAGGGACCCAGACGCTGGCTTAGGATCAAGTCGAGGTTGTCGGCGGGCGACTCGTCTACCAATGGCAACCTGGCGTTGGTTACAGCATACAAACGGTCTCCAGTGTTATTGTAGGAAAACGTAATTCCCGTGCCTTTCCGATAATGCTCCCAAGATGCATCCATGTTTTAAATAAGCGACGATTGCCCCTGCAGCTCTCGAGCGGGAGACAGGTCAGGAAACTCGGCTAACTTGCGATCGATTTCCAA
>JAYZHU010000217.1:0-12901 GCA_036166175.1 Verrucomicrobiota bacterium
CTGATGCGGTCGGCATATTTCCCGGCCTTGGCGATAAGTTCGTCAGAGGCCTCTGGAATGGTTTTTAAGTGTATGTATCCGCGGAAGTGATGTACCTTGCGGAGGGTTTTGGCCACCTGGACGACTTGCTCCATCGTGAAGTCGGCGCTTCGGACGATCCCGGAACTGAGGAAGAGCCCCTCGATGTAGTTTCGCTTGTAGAAGTCGATGGTCAGGGCGACGACCTCTTCGGGAGTGAAGCGGGCACGCCGCACATTGCTGGAGCGGCGGTTGATACAATAGTGGCAGTCGTAGAGGCAGACGTTTGTGAGAAGGATTTTAAGGAGCGATACACAGCGGCCATCGGGTGTGTAGGAGTGGCAGATCCCCACTCCTCCAGTGGATCCAACGCCCTTGCCTCCGGAGGAGTCTTTGCGATTGGCTCCTGAACTGGCGCAGGAGGCATCGTATTTGGCCGCGTCGGCCAGAATTTCTAATTTCTGAAAGGTGTCGATGCGGGCAAGTTAAAAGGGCTTGGGCACTTGGCAAGATTGATAGAAACGACCCCTCTGAATAAACACCAAGAGAAGGGATGAGCCTCTAAATCCGGCTCGAGGTGAAGATGCATATTTTGGAAAACTTTTTTTGCGCCAACCAAGAGTGGCGGGAATGGACGAAAAGATCTCCGAATATTAAGACAGCACAGATGGAGGGAACGTTTTTTTTGTATTCAATATTCAGCAGCAAAGCAGTTTTTTGTTTGTCACTCTGCCCAAATCGCTATCGTTATGGCCCATACTAACCTTCCCGAGAAAACGAAATTGGAAAACGAAAAAGAGCCGATTCCCGAAGAAGACGCTAAGCCCGAAAATGCGGAGCGTCGCGAGTTTATGATCAAGGCTGGATCGGTCTGCCTCGGCGGCGCGGTAGCGATTCCGCCCATTGCAGCCGGGATAGCCGTCTTGATGGATCCGCTTAGGCGCAAGCAGGGGGATGCTGATTTTACGCGGGTTACTTTGCTTGATGCGTTGACCGAGGATGGTACGCCGAAAAAGTTTACCATCTACGCAGACAAGCAGGATGCTTGGAACAAGTTTCCCAATACTGCCATCGGGGCGATTTATCTATGCCGAAAGAGCGATGGAAAAATCGACGCCTTCAACGTGGTTTGTCCTCACCTCGGCTGCGCTGTCGTATTCCGTGAAAGCGAACGTGACTACTACTGCCCTTGCCATAACAGCGCCTTTGATCTGGAGACGGGGACACAGGCGCCGGACAGTCCTAGCGCCCGAGGGCTCGACTCGCTGGAAGTGAAGGTCGAAAACGAGGGAGAGGTTTGGGTGAAATTTCAGAATTTTCAGCCGGGGATAGCAGATAAAAAGGCCATTGTATGAATGCGTTACTTGGGTGGCTTGATCAGCGCACTGGTTACAAGAAGATTGTTAACGAAATTCTTTTCGAGAACATTCCCGGCGGTCCTCGATGGCGCTACATTTGGGGCAGCGCTCTCACGTTTTGCATATTCGTGCAGTTCGCCACTGGCATTATGCTCTGGATGGCATACAGCCCGAGTTCTCAAACGGCCTGGGAGAGTGTCTATTTCATCCAAGAAGAGATGAATGCTGGATGGCTCCTGAGAGGCATCCATCATTACGCGGCCCAATTAATGACGGTTCTCTTGATCCTGCACTTGATGCAGGTCGTCATAGATAAGGCATACACGGCTCCGCGAGAAGTGAATTACTGGTTCGGGCTAGGGTTGCTGTTTCTGGTGATGGCTCTTTCGCTTACAGGGTATCTCTTGCCTTGGGACCAAAAAGGGTATTGGGCGACCAAAGTAGCCACGAACATGGTGGCGATCACGCCCGTCATTGGAGAATCCTTGCAGAAAATCGTGATTGGCGGGGCGGACTATGGCCATCATACGCTGACGCGATTCTTCGCGTTGCATGCGGGTGTCCTTCCCGGGCTTCTCATCCTGCTGATAGTGGCCCACATTTATTTGTTCAGACGCCACGGAATCAAGGCGAAGAAACCTTTTCGCAGAGCTGACACGCCATTCTGGCCGGAGCAAGTCTTTCGAGATATCGTGGCTGCGCTCGCGGTAATGGCTGCTATTCTAGCCCTTGTATTGTGGTTTGGTGGGGCG
The DNA here is from genome assembly GCA_036166175.1 of Verrucomicrobiota bacterium. Classification (GTDB taxonomy): domain Bacteria; phylum Verrucomicrobiota; class Verrucomicrobiia; order Opitutales; family Opitutaceae; genus Pelagisphaera. Next base: position 2,129 of record JAYZHU010000217.1, read on the forward strand.
CATTTGAGCGCGCCAGCAGATCCAGCGGAACGATATCCGGCCCGTCCGGACTGGTATTTCATGTTCCTGTTCCAGTTCCTCAAGTATTTCAAGGGTGAGGGTGTTCTTTGGGGTGGTATCTACATTCCCGCGTTCATTGTTGGGCTGCTCTTCCTGATGCCGTTTATCGGTCGCTGGAAACAGGGTCACCGATTCAATCTCATATTCCTCTACACCCTGTTGGTCGGATTTGTCTACTTGACATACATAGCTTACGCCAAGGACGCGAAGGATGAAGAGTTTCAATTTGCCCAGGAGCAGGCACGCAAAGACGCCGAACGCATTCGAGTACTTGCAAAGGCTCCAGCCGGTATTCCTCAGGGTGGCGCCACCTCCCTACTTCGTAGCGATCCTTACACCCAGGGCCCCAAGATTTTCGCCGACAAGTGCGCGAGCTGCCACGCTTACGGCGGAATGGATGGCTTAGGACGCGAATTAAAAGAGCCGCCATCAGCGCCTGATCTAAAGGGAGTCGGCAGCAGGGAGTGGCTTGCTGGTTTTGTAGATCCGGACCAGATTGCAACAGCCAAGTACTTTGGGGGTACTCACTTCGTTGACCGAGACGGTGGGAATCAGAGCCGGATGGTGGAGTATGTAATGGGACTGCGCGACCTATCCCCTTCGGGCCAGGAGGAACTTGCCAAAGTGGTCGCTGCGGTATCGGCCCAGGCGGAACTGAAAAGCCAGAAGGGGTTGGACGAGGCGGATTCCGATTTGATCCAGGAAGGGTCTGACCTTTTTTGGGATGGAATCACCGGAGTGGACGAAGCCTGTATCGACTGTCACGGGTGGGATGGGGAAGAGAGCTCCGAGAGCAGAACACCCGATCTGACCGGGTGGATGTCACGCGAATACATGATCGAATTTATCAAGAATCCGGAGCACCCGCGTTTTTATGGTAGCGGGAACGATCGGATGCCGGCTTACGGTGAGGAAGGGACCCTAACCGTGCAACAGATTGGTCTCGTAGTGGACTGGCTGCGCGGCGAGTGGTACGAGCCGGTCGACGAGCAGATGCCCTAGGTTTTGAGTGCTTTCGCAGGAGAGACCTACGGAGGGTCTGTACCAGCATCTAGACGATTGGAAGCTAGGGAGGATCGGCCCGGTCCTCCGTGATAAAATGTAGCACAGGCTTCCAGCCTGTGTCTTGAACAGGCAGGATGCCTGTGCTACTCCTCACGAATACGACGACGTATTCAGAGTTCTCGGATGCGGATCTTTCGGATCCAGAACTCCTGGCCGTGATCTTGGATGGCTATCCAGCCTTTTTTGGCGAGCGGCTTATCTGCAGGGCGGGCTTTCTCTAGATCCACTTGCTGGACGGTCTGATCATTGAGTTTCACTACGAGCTGGGAGCCCTTCAGCCGGACGATCATCTCGTTCCACTCTCCAGCCGGTTTGACAGCATTCACTTTTGGTCCTGAAGTTTTGATGACGCCACCAACGTCGTGGGGACCGAGCTCTTCTTTCCCGTAGTCGTCCTTCAATTGGATTTCGAATCCGTGCAAAGTTGCGTCCGACTGGTCGGAAATGCGAAAGTAGAATCCCGAGTTTCCACCTTCTCCCAAATTGAATTCGAAGCGGCAGACAAAGTCCTGATACTGTTTGGGGAACCAAAGATAGGCATCGTAGCGCTTCCAGCCGGTTTCTCCCTCCCGGGGCTTGAGATGGAGAATGTCCTTTCCTTCTTCCAGCCAATTTCCATTGGTCTCAAAATCGGACAGCTTATAGAGCTTTGTAAGCGGGTTCGGGTTTTCAGATGCTTTCGTTTCTTCTGCTGAGCATAGGGCTAGGGGCAGGGCCAGATTAACAAAGAGGGCAGGTAATAAGATTTTCATGGCGGAATAGAAGCGCGACTAGGTCAGGAATGTCACGATGAAACCTAAGTATTAGCCCAGTTCATTGAGCCGATCGTGAAAGATTGACCAAGAGTCAATGCAATTGTAATGCAGAGATAATTGCGGACTTTAATTAGTATACCCCTATGTCCCCCAAGCCCATGAATCGTCGATCCTTTATAAAAACCAGTACTGTTGCAGGAGCGGCCACCATAGTGGCCCCCAATATCGTGCGTGGCCATAATTTGAATTCGAGGCTGAACATTGCCATGATTGGCCTCGGCAATCGCGGACAGCGAAACACCGGCTATTTTAAGGACGAGAATATCGTCGCCCTCTGTGAAGTCGATCAGTTGAAGCTCAATCTAGTTTCTAAGTTTCAACCTAAGGCTCGACGGGAAGCAGATTTTAGGAAATTGTTTGATCACGAGAAGGAGTTCGACGCGGTTGTGATTTCCACTCCCGAGCACAACCATGCCTTCGCAACATTGCCGGCCCTGCAATTAGGAAAACACGTCTATTGCGAGAAGCCGCTCACCTACAATATCGAAGAAGCCCGTGTCGTTCGCATGGCGGCCCGTAACGCTAGTGTTATTACGCAGATGGGAACGCATAACCACGCTAACGACAACTATCGACGTGTGGTCGAGCTGATTCAATCCGGAGCCATCGGCAAAGTGAGTGAAACCCATGTATGGAATTCTCGAGCTTGGGGTTGGCATGCTAGTGAGCAGGCGGCTCGCGATGCCAATGATCGCTACATCGTTATCGATACGCCCAAGCAATCCCAGCCCATGCCCAAGACTTTGAACTGGGATCTATGGGTGGGGCCTGCTCCAAAAACGCCCTTTCACAACCACTATTTCGAAGGTCCACTTTGGTATCGTTGGTGGAATTTTGCTAACGGCACGATGTCGGACCTGGGCAGCCACTGGATAGACCTTCCGTTTTGGGCTTTGAAGCTGGATGCTCCGCTGACCATTGAAGCGAAGGGACCGAAACCGCATCCCGCCATGGCTCCCGCTTCGATGCAGGCAACTTATGAATACGGAGCGAGAGGCGAATTGCCGCCCGTGAAACTGACGTGGTACCAAGGTTTGGAGAAACCGAAAATCTGGAACGAGCAGGGGATTCCCCAATGGGCCAACGGTCATCTATTTGTTGGCGATAAGGGAATGCTGCTATCGGATTACAAGAACCACGTTCTGCTTCCCGAAGATAAGTTCGAAGGCTTCAAGGGACCGGATCCCTTCATTCCTCGCTCTCCCAATGGCCACCATCAAGATTGGGTCGATGCCTGTAAAGGAAGTGCTCCGACCATGTGCGACTTCGAGTATTCTGGTTTGCTCACCGAGGCCAACCACTTGGGAAATGTAGCCTATCGGGCTGGAAAGAAAATCCATTGGGACACGAAAGAGATGCGTGTGACCAATTCTCGAAAAGCCGAACAGTACGTAAAGCGGGAGTATCGCAAGGGCTGGAAGCTTAGTTAACTATTTTCGAGTATCGGATACCAGAGGCTCGGCACGGAAGCCGGGATCTAGCGACAAGTATCGAGTGACCAGGATCTAGCTTTTCTGGGCGATCGAGTAGATCTCGCTGGAGCAGCTCTTTAAAACCTTTTCGAGAGCCGGATAGGGGTCTCCCCAGCCATCGAGCAAGCCAGAGTGCTGGCGATCCGCTTTACGTGGAACGAGCTGCGAAGCATCGATCAAGCCGCAATAGTGCCAGCCTACGAATTCGGGCCGGGCGAAAGCTGATCGGAAAAATTCTTCGGTCCATTTGGCTCGCATATCCAAATTGTCGGCTACTGGGCCATAGGGCCGCGGCATCGTATCCGTTGTCATGGTAAAGGCCGAATCGCCATTGATAAAAGGTTTGTCGACCTGGGCTGACCAGCGATCAAGCCCGGGCTTCTGAACCTCGTAGCGAGCGTACATCTGATACATAATGATCTCAGTGTACTTGCTGGTGATAGGTAGAACGGTGTCTAGAGAATCCGTATTGGCGTTGAGTTTGTCGCCGACAAGCATGTGGTTCGGATCGTATCGCTGAATCGCGTTGCGGGCCGTTTCGTAGTATTTGTCAACAACACGATGGAGGAATAGGGCGTTATCGCGGGATTCATTGGGGTTGGATAGCCGGGTTTCTGGTCGCCAGTTCTCGGCTGCAGCTAGACCATCGAAAGACCTGAAGGACGTCTGGTAGGTCGCATTGAAATCCTTGATGCGGCCACGGTAAGCGTCTTTCATCGTCTCGACATATACCCGTTTTCCGGGCGCGCTGCTCTCAAGATTGCGAAGCCGGCGAGGCCAGCCGATTCGAGATGGGCGTCGAGCTCCCCCAATGGTATCCGTTCGCTCACGCAAGTCCTCCTCAGTGAACAGCGGGCAATCATTCATTGAGTAGCCTAGTAAAAAGGGATCGTCCTTTAGCGGCTCGGCAATCTCTCTAGCCAATCGATCGCAATGACGCTCAAAATCGGATGAAAACACATCGATAAAATTGCTGTCGGGAATTTCGGTTCGCCAGTGGGGGATATTAACAAAGTGAATAGGCTGCATGTAGGCCATTTCCGGATATGGAGTATTCACGATATGAAGGGCGTTGTGCACGCCGACCGTGTTGAAACCCAGCTGCTCTCGGATGGAGAGGAACCATTTCCGCAGCGCCCGGTTGAGTTCGGGTCCGTTTAGATTCTCTATTCCCAATTTCTTTTGCCAGGCTTCACGGTTGTAGTCCTGTTTCCACAGATCTGGATAAAGATGGTTGATGCCCCAACTAAGGAACGCGTTACCTTCGGGAGTAACGATCCACCAGCGCTTGTCCTTTTCTACGCGGAAAAAGCCCGTCGCTTCGAACTTCTTGCCGGTCCAACCTCCGTATCGGTCTAGTTTAATAGAGTGGTGGGCTTCGAAGGTCGAGGAGGGTCCAAGCAAGCTTGGACTGACGGCGCTCGCTGATGCGAGTCGGATAAAATCGCGTCGTTTCATAGGGAGCAATTGGGGAGGAGTGTTTAAAATTATCGAATCTACTAGCTAGCGGATTGCAACGAATTACATTTTAAGATCCTGTATGTAGCATGATAAGATTCTTGGTACCCATATTCTCTGCTTTAGCGATGGTCGTTTCTGCTTTTGCCTCCGATCCGCCAAGGGTCGTATTCTTGACGGGTGACGAGGAGTATCGGTCGGAAGAGTCGATGCCTATGCTGGCCAAAATTCTGCGTCGCGATTTCGGTTTTCATGTGTCGGTCGGATTTTCTTTGGACGAAGATGGATCGATCGATCCCAATGCAGCAACTTCATTGACAAAGACAGAAGAATTGGCGGACGCGGACTTGATGGTGCTATTTTTGCGTTTCCGTCGCCCGGACGAAGCCTCGTTCCAGTATATTCTTGACTACCTCGAATCGGGCAAACCGGTGGTCGCCTTTCGAACGTCGACCCATGCGTTTCGGTTCACTCAGGAGTCCCCTCATGCCGGATGGGGCTATCAGGACGACCCCACCTTCATCCACAGCTTTGCTGGTGGCGATTTGACGCGGGAACTTCTAGGGCAGAAGTGGATCACGCACCACGGCCACTTTTCGGACGGGCAAAGAACACTGACAGGCGTGACGATTGATTCGGCGGCGAAGGACCATCCAACTCTTAGGGGTATGGAAACGTTCGAAGCGTATTCATGGCTCTATCACGTCGAAGGCGGAGGTGATACGGTTGCGGGGGATCCTCAATTCTTGCTCAATGGAAAGTCGCTGCAGTCAAACAAAGAAGAACGGGGTCAGCTGAATCGATATCCAATCTCGAATCCGGTTGCTTGGACGAAAACGCACAGCCATGGATTCAACCATGCTCGGGTTTTCATGACGACGTTGGGGCATCCATATGATTTTAAATTACCGATGATGCGCCGTTTCGCCCTGCAAGGCATTCTTTGGGCACTCTCACGCGAAGATCTAATACCAGCTAGTGGGGTGAAGACGGAAACTGCCGGAGCGTACGAACCAAACAATTCCGGCTTTGGAGATAAATACAAAAAGGGTCTCAAACCAGAGGACCTGTTCAAATAGTGGTCCAACTAGCCATTCTCTACTCATGATATTTCAATCAACAGGATGCGCTCGTACCCCGCTGATATGATGGAGCTAAGCTCCAAAGTGATGAATGCTCGCGCGATCGCCAATGAATCGATCTTCAAAGGTCCATCGAATCCCAAAATCTCCTTTTTTCCATCGATTTGGGTCGCTGCCGCGAACCATCATATAGCCTCGTGAATGCGGGGTGTATCCTGTTTGAATTTATTATTCTGTTTTGGTAACCATATTTAAATTACGATGAAGCGTAGCATATATCTGATTCCCGTGATTGTAGCGGCCATTTTTTCTTGTGGAAGCATAGCCCAACAAATCGAGCCAAATAAAGGTGAGAGCGTGGTTATCGTCGGAACAGGAATGGCCTCTCGCATGACCAAATTTGGCCATTTTGAAACTGAAATTTATCTGAGTTTTCCGGGCAAGGATCTCCAGATCCGCAATATGGCCGATGAGGGAAATACGCCGGGCTTCCGACCTCATCCTGGTCGGAATTATGAGTATCACTTTGCCTTTCCGGGCGCGAAGGAGCTGGTCAAAGAAGATTTTTGGATCGACACAAAGAGCGAGGGTCATTTCGAGGCGCCTGACCAATGGCTGACCCGCTTGCGGGCGGATACGATTATAGCGTTCTTCGGCTACAATTCTTCCTTCTATGGCGAGGACGGGCTAGAGCGCTACAAGAAAGAGTTTGAAGGGTTTGTGAAGCATACCCTTACCCAACGTTACAATGGATACGGACCACCTAAGCTAGTGGTGGTTTCGCCAACCGCTTTCGAGGAGAAGCCACGCGATTTCGACGGTCCGGACGGCGAATCAATCAATCGGAATCTAGAACTTTATTCCAATGCGATGGCTGAGATCGCATCTAATCATGGCGTACTCTTCGTGGATGCTTTCAACGCCTCCAAGCAGTGGTATAACGAAAGCGACGGTTTGACCAACGACGGCGTCTTGCTCAATGACGCGGGGTACAGGAGACTGGCTCGGTTTCTGTCTGAATCGATTTTCGGAAGTCGATCGATACGCGAAGGAATTCGCGATACGGTTAATGAGGCAGTCAATGAGAAGAACTGGTCATGGCTCAATAACTTCAAGATACCCAATGGGGTTCATGTTTATGGCCAGCGTTACGCTCCTTTCGGCCCACAGAATTATCCAGACGAGCTGAGAAAGACTGAGGAAATGACAGACGTTCGCGAGCGAGCTATTTGGGCCGCTTTGAATGGCCAGCCTTTCGATATCGAGGCGGAAGACGCCAAAACGCACCCATTGCCTGAGGTGCCGACTAACTACACGGTAAGCGCTAAAAACGGGACGATCGATTACCTGCCTGGGAGAGAGTCGGAATCGAAAATTGAAACTGCGGAAGGCTACCGGATGGAGTTGTTCGCCTCTGAAAAGGAGTTCCCCGAGTTGGCGAACCCAAGTCAGATAGCCTTCGACAATCAAGGCCGACTCTGGGTTGCCACGATGCCAAGCTACCCGCACTACCAAATCGGAGATCCCAAGCCGGCAGACAAGCTGTTGATTTTCGAGGATGCTGACGGTGATGGCAAAGCGGACAGTCTACGCGTTTTCGCCGATGACTTGCATATCCCCATCGGTTTTGAAATTGCTCCGGAAGGGGTTTACGTTTCTCAAAGCGATAGCTTAGTATTGCTCAAGGACATCGACGGGGATGATAAGTATGACGAAAGAGAATACATTGTAAGTGGATTTGACGATCACGATACGCATCATGCGATTAGCGCTTTTTGCGTTGATCCTTCGGGAGCCATCATCATGGGGGAGGGCTACTTTCTTCATAGCAATATCGAGACGATTTACGGTCCGGAACGCGGTTCTTGGGGAGGCTATTTCAGGTACGACCCAAGCCGACGGAAGCTGACCCGCATCGCTCAGCTAAATATGCCTAATCCATGGGGGGTTGCCTTCGACGATTATGGACAAGGCTTTTTCCTCCACACCTCCAATCCAACTGTCAGTTGGCTGACGCCGGCATCGGTAAAGCCTATTTATGGATACAACATGCTGGCACCCCAGATTCTGACCGACAATTTCGTGCGCCCGACATCCGGCTTGGAAATCGTATCTAGCTCCCACTTTCCTGATGACGTTCAAGGCGATCTGCTTTTCAACAACACAATCGGATTTCTGGGAGCAAAACAACATCAGTTGGTGGAGGAGGGATCGGGTTTCGCCGCCAAATGGCGTCAGGACCTGTTTTCGTCTAACGACTTGAATTTTCGGCCTGTCGATTTGGAATTTGCCCCAGATGGATCGCTTTACGTAGCCGATTGGCACAACGCTTTAATTGGCCACATGCAGCATAATGCCCGAGATCCGTTGCGCGACCACGTTCATGGGAGAATCTACCGGGTCACCTATCCATCTCGACCATTGATGAAGCCGGCAGAAGTCCATGGAGCGTCGATTCCCGAGCTGCTGGAAACATTGAAGCATCCCCAGTTGCGTACGCGTTACCGCGTTCGCCGCGAGCTGCGTGGCCGGGAGTCGGTAGCGGTTTTGCCTGCACTGAAATCCTGGGCTGCCAAGCAGAACGACGAGCGTCAAAAGTTGGAAGCTCTTTGGGTTGGCTGGGGGCACAACGCTGTAGATTTGGAATTGCTGAAAGAGCTATTCGCCTCTGATGATCACCGCATTCGCAGCGCGGCTGTATCCGTAGCCCGATACAATATTGATCAGCTTCCTGCCGCAATTGAACTCGTAGAGTCTGCTGCCCAGGATCCTCATCGCCGCGTTCGATTGGAGGCTCTCGTCGCTGCCTCGTGGCTGCCAGCGGAAATCGGCTTGCCGATAGTTGAGAAAGTCAACGAACAGGGACTCGACAGCGACGTTGCTCGCTACAGCTATGAGTACGCTCAGGCGGGGCTTACCGGTCGGCCCGTACACCCAAGCGCCACCGATAAAAACTATCGGGCCCCGGGAGAGGGCCATGAAGACGAGTTTCTTAAATTGGGATTAGAAGTCTACTCTCGGGAAGGCTTTTGCGGAACGTGTCACCAGCCAGACGGCATGGGCTTGCCCGAAGCGGGGTTCCCTCCCTTGGCAAGAACTCGCTGGGTGGAAGGCGACAAAGATACGCTTATAAAGATCACGCTTAAAGGGCTGGTTGGGCCTATAGAAGTTAGCGGCAGAAGCTATCCTGGACATGTACCTATGACCGGCTTCGAAAGTCTAGTCAGCGATCAGGAATTAGCCGCGGTTTTGACCTACATACGATCGTCATTCGGCAACGATGCTAGTCCGGTGACCGCAGCCGATATCAAATCAGTACGAGAAAAATACTTGGATGTGAACGGGCCCCTGGATGCGTCTACTCTAAGTCCGGGAGAGTAGTCTCGATGCTGGATTGTTGAATCTCGATCCTAAATGAGGGGATCTGGCGACAATTTTAGAGTAACCAGCGGCTAACTACGGTCCGTCCTAGTTAGCCGAACCTTTTTGGTTGATTAGGGCTGTGAGCGCTTTGACTACGGCTGGGTTTTCCCCCGCCACGTTCTTGGTTTCCTTTTCAGGGGAAGTGTGATCGTAGAGTTCTGCGTAGCCGTCATTGTGGAGAGTTAGACGATGGCTAGCGTTTCGAATAGTCCGAGCTCGGCCGGTGTAGGCGTAGGCAGTATGGCCTTTGGCGTTTGGGTTCTTGATCTGAGGAACCAGCGATGTGCCATGAACGAATTCAGGGTGGCCTAAACCGGTGAGTTCGCACAATGTGGGGAAGAGATCGAGGGTTTCGACAACCGCATCGGTTTTTGTCCCAGGTTTATTCATGCCCGGGACGGAAATGATGAGAGGGGATCGTAAGGCTTCCTCAAAGAGGCAATGCTTTCCCCAGATGGCATGTTCGCCGAGGTGCCAACCGTGATCACCCCAGAGGACGACGATGGTGTCCTTGTCGCGGCCGGTCTCCTTGAGCTTGGCTAGAATTTCTCCCACGTGATGATCAACGTAGCTGACGCAGGCCGCGTAATGCTTGCGCACTTGTTCCGCGTATTCTTCGTCAACGTTCGGGTCTTTGCCATAGTGGTAGTATTGATTGGTAAACTCGCCGGACGCGTGCCAAGTGCTTTGCCAGCCAGGCTTTTCGGGGTGAGGGATCGGAGGTAGATCGATCCCCTCGTAGGGATCCATATAGCGCTTGGGCGCTCCAAAGGGGAGGTGGGGCTTGATGAAACCGATAGCTAGGAAGAAGGGCGTGTGCGACTCCGCTAGATTTTCGAGTTGCTCGAGGCCCTCGACGGCGATCAGTCCATCGTGGTAGTCGGTGTCTTTGCCTTCGGCGCTTTGCATGACATCCATTTTGTTCTCCGAGAAGGATCCAATCGGCTTGATCTCGCCGTGGATGAGAGAGTGCATGGCGCCTCGGGGATGCTTCCATTGCCCAGTCGGCATAAGCTGCCTGTCCCATGCCCCAGGCATTTCCAGAACGTTGTGATCGTACCAATCCTCACCACCCCAGCCGCCAGGATGATGTGAGACTTTACCTACCGATACGGTTTTGTATCCATTTTTCCCAAACCACTCTGGCATACTTGGAGGAACAGCGGAATCAGGAGATCTGAGCTTCTCGGCTCGTTGAAAAAGAGCTTGGTTGCCGTAGGAACCGTACTGTCCTGTCAACATCGTGTAGCGAGAGGCACCGCAGGTGGGGGCGTTGACGTAGTGGCGATTAAAGGCCCGTCCGCTCGCGGCCAAGCGATCGATATTGGGGGAATGGATGTATTCGACGCCGAAGGAATTCAATTCAGGCCTCAAGTCATCAACGCAGATTAACAAGAC
>JAYZHU010000218.1:0-23257 GCA_036166175.1 Verrucomicrobiota bacterium
TGGGTATACAATTACGTGTTTTAGTGAATGAATTCCCTGAGGATTCAGCTACTTATGAATTTCATCTCTTTACTCAAGATGGTGAGCAGGTGGCTTTAAGCAACTCGAATAGATTGAAGCCTTTAACGCTCGAGCAAGTAGCCACCTTTCGCGAGTTGGAAGAGAAAACCAGCCCGCTCGACAAAGGCTGAAATAACGAGAGCTATTGGGGATGCATAACGAAAGTGGATGCGCGCCCATAGATCTAGCGGAAAGCTGGAATTGGACTAAACTGGCGGCAGTCTCTTTCGTTCTGGTTTGCGTATCCTCATTAGGCCTATCACAAGAGGACTCGGAAGACGCGATTCGAGGATATTTGTTCGTCGGGTCTGATGCAAACGCCCGTTCTGGCAAGTCCTTTTTGCCCGTAGTGGGCGCCGACAAACACAAAATCTACGTCGATGCGGGCACGAAAACAAAGAAAGTTTCGTTGAGAGCCGCTAGTCGGGCGAATAAGCGACTGATAGTATCTGAAAAATTCGTACAGGTGCTGGATATTCATTTAGGGGTCGTGTCGGTCGCCAACATGAATAGAACTGCCGATGCCATAGCAGATGCCCAGTTTATGGATATGCAGGCCGAGGTAGCTATTAACGATGTCCGTTCTGGCGCGGCGAACGGTTTGCCCTTAATGGGTAGCGTGGATACGCGGTTGGGCGTGGATGAGTTCGAACGGAGCAACGAAGATTTTCAAAGAGACTCTTTAATCAATCTTCAGGATGGCGTTTACGGAATTGATGGGGTGGCTGATACAGTAATTATCAAAGGCGAGGTAATCCCGCAATCGGATACTAAGGGAGCTTATTGCCTGATGGTGGTCGACTTCACCGCGATCGACTATGACTCTAAAGAAAGTCTGGGCCGCCGACGTCATGGTGGAATCAGTTACGTTGGCGATCTTCGGAAAGATGAAATCAGAAAACTCAATCTGCGGTTCTCATTGCCCGAGTTCTTGCTCAAATCCGTTGAGTATTCACTACACTTGTATACGGATATTGGATACGAGATAGCGATGAGTATCTCTCGTGGATTAAAGCCACTGACGCAATCCGAATTTGAGAAGCTGAAATCAGCTCTGAATTGAACTGGATAAAGGGAAAAGTTTTTCGCTTTACCGCAGCGACCGAATGGGTTGTGAATAGCGAGGTTGGTTCCCCAAACCCATAGATTTCCCTGCCAGAAAAACTTTCGATAGTCTTGGCTTTCCCTTAGTCCTCGATCGGGCTAATAATCTCATCCCCCCTTTTCATCTTCTCCGCAATGAACGATCTCCCCCTTGTCGCATTGTCACTTATAGCACTCGCTCCAATCGCGATCGTGATGCTACTCCTTGTAATTCTTCGTTGGCCAGCCAAGAACGCTATGCCTATCGCCTATTTCGTGACGGTTGTCATCGCTTTCTTAGTTTGGAACACATCTGGCACTCAAATAGCGGCGGCGAGTATTCATGGATTGGTCACGGCGGCAAATCTGCTATTTATCGTCTTTGGGGCAATCTTGCTGTTGAATACGCTCAAGGCGTGCGGAGATATTCATGCTATTCGTCAAGGATTCGTGGACATCTCCCCGGACAGGCGCGTTCAAGCAATCATCATTGCCTGGCTGTTTGGCTCCTTCATTGAAGGGGCAGCTGGTTTCGGGGCCCCGGCGGCGATCGCCGCTCCATTGCTCGTGGCCATAGGATTCCCGGCGATGGCCGCTGTAGTCGTAGCTTTAATTATCCAAAGCGCGCCTGTTTCTTTCGGAGCGGTAGGGACGCCAATATTGGTGGGCGTGAATACGGGCCTTTCTGGCCAACCCGAGGTTGCCTCGGTTGTCGCTGCTTTGGGGATGACGCATGAATCCTACTTGCACCTTATTGGAGCAACCGTCGCCTTGCTGCACGGAATTGTCGGGTCACTCGTCCCATTAGTTATGGTGTCGATAATGACTAAGTTTTTTGGTGCCAATCGCTCATTTGGGGAAGGTTTGGCTATTTGGAAATTCGCTCTCTTTGCGGGCCTGGCGTTTACGATTCCTTCGAACGTTCTAGCTCGCATATTAGGACCCGAGTTCCCGAGCCTTCTGGGAGCTCTAGTTGGACTTTGCTTAGTTGTTCCGGCTACGCGAGCGGGATTGTTTCAGCCGAAGAAGGCATGGGCGTTCCCCGACGAAGGAGAGTGGGATGAGGAATGGAAAGGCGAACTGCAAATTGATGCTCATGACCATGCGGCCAGAGTGTCTGGGGGTCATTTGATTAAAGCGTGGTCTCCGTATCTAATCGTCGCGGCGTTGCTTGTCGTTACTCGAACCGTTCAACCAGTTAAGGCGCTAATCACTTCTGATGCAGTAACGATTTCCTGGGCGAACATATTCAACAGTGGGGTTGGAACGAAATCGCAGCCTCTATATCTCCCCGGGTTCATTTTCGTAGTAACCGTTGTCCTATGCTACGCGATATTCCGCATGAATCAGACTCAAATCAAGCAGTCGCTTGGAGAGTCTGGCCGCACGGTGTTGGGAGCTGCCAGCGCTTTGGTTTTCGCAGTTCCAATGGTGCAAGTATTCATTAACTCGAAATCGGACTCCCTAGCTCAAATGCCTATCGTATTGGCGGACGGTGTATCCACATTGTTCGGGTCGCTTTGGCCATTGATTGCCCCGACTATTGGAGGCTTGGGAGCGTTTATCGCGGGAAGCAATACCATTAGCAATATGCTCTTTTCGTTTTTCCAGTTCAGCATGGCCCAGAAAATTGGAGCTACAGAGCATATCGTTGTCGCCCTGCAAGCCGTCGGTGGCGCTGCTGGAAATATGATATGCGTTCACAATGTAGTATTCGCATCGGCGACGGTGGGCCTTCTTGGGAAAGAGGGAAGCGTAATACGCAAAACGCTTGTCCCGATGATGGGCTATGCCCTCTTTGCAGGAGCGCTTGGTTTGGTAATGATTGGAGGCTCTGGAACAAGCTTGGGAGCAATCTTAGTAGCTGGTTTTGCAGCTCTATTGGTTTGGCTCGTAATCTTGGGAATGCGATCGGAAAAGCTGGAAAACAAAAGGCAGTGACCTATGGGAAACTCTCTAGGACCCGCTTTCCATGCTAGGAAGCGATTTAAGATCGATTTGATTATTTGCTATAAACTCTTCGATGGCCTTGGCTTTGCCTGTTTCCGAAAGGCGGCCCGTCGAAACTAGAATACTGGCTACTTCATTCGCCAGGCTCGTTGCCGCTTCATTGTCGAGAACGGTTGCTCTTAGTCGTCGAGCAAGAACATCTTCGATTGTCATCGCCATTTCACTTTTGATGCTCGCTTGCAATTGGTCTCGTGTAAAAGGCAAGTCTGCGTGAAGTTTTTCTTCTTCGCTGGTTGCCGTGGGCATCAAGGTATGAATTTCTAGGCTTTCTGTTTGGCAGCCTAGTGAATCAAGGCCGGAGAATTCCTCAGCCTTGTTGATAACTTCTTCGCCCATCTTTCGATAGGTTGTCCATTTTCCGCCAGCGATAGTTATCAAACCCGTATCGGAAATTTCAATATGATGATCTCGCGAAATTTGAGAGGTAGAACCACCCTTGGGATTCTGGTTGACCAGAGGGCGAAGCCCCGCATAGGCGCTCTTAATATCGGAAAGGTCTATTGTCGCTGAAAAATACTGATTGGCGTTGTCTAGAATGAATCCGATTTCCTCAGCGAAAGGCTTAGGAGGCTCATCGATGGAATTTACCGGCGTATCTGTCGTTCCGATGATAATACGATTGTGCCAAGGGATGGAGAATAACACGCGGCCTTCGGATGTCTTTGGAACGATCAGCGCGGATTTCATCGGCAACTTTTCTTCGTCGACCACAATATGGGGGCCTTGGCTTGCGGTAATGATTCTTTGAACTTGAGGATTATCCATTCTGCGAATACTATCGCTAAATACGATAGTAGCATCAATGACGCAGCGGGCTTTAATATCGAACGACCGATTGCCGGTCTGGTCGGAGCAGACGGCGCCAGAAACTCGTCCATTTTCCAAAATTAGCTCATTAGCTTTAAGATAGTTTAGGGCTAATCCACCGTACTCCCAAATGTTGGACGCTAGATCTATCGCAAGTCGAGCGTCGTCAAACTGACCATCCCAGTATTAGAATCCCCCATACAGTTTCTCGGATTTCAAGCAAGGGATCGAGGCTATGGCTTCCGATTGGCTGATAGAACGGGTCTTGTGGATTCCCAAGCCGCCCGCAAGCCAATCGTAGAATTTAAGACCAGAAGCAAAGTAGGTTCTTTCGGGCCAATGACGGCTAGGAATTATGAAGGACAGCGGCTTGACCAGGTGAGGGGCATTTTTGAGGAGCAGCCCTCGTTCTCGGAGCGCTCCGCGTACCAGTGACAGATTTCCTTGTTTGAGATAGCGAACGCCTCCGTGCACGAGTTTCGTGCTGCGGCTGGATGTCCCGCTGGCGAAATCCAGACTATCTATTAGGACGACCCGATGTCCTCTGGATGCGGCATCCAAAGCAGCCCCAAGGCCTGTCGCCCCGCCTCCGATAATGAGAAAATCCCAAAGCGATTCGGATGCGAGTCTACCGAGGCCTTTCGAGCGGTCCATTGTTGTCAGCGATTATTCGACTCGCTGCACTATAGACCAGAGAATTGTTCCAACGGTTGGGTAAGTGGACCTGCTTTCGAGTAGCGGCTCTTGGATAGCTGAGCGAGTAGCTCAGCTTGCCACTATTTCCGCTTTTCGATCTTTGAGATTTTCGTTCCCTCGAGCGATAAATTGGCCATCAGGCCCTGATTGCCAAAGATAAATGCGACTATTGGCTGATTGAGGGTTTTTGTTTCGATTTCTCCTCCAGCCCCCAGAGTTGCAATAGCGACGCTTCCATCGGCTCCGAGTTCCCAGCCTTCTCTTTTTCGGAAGCCCTCAAGATCCGCTTTCTCCATGAAGAGTAGGATGTGTCGTTTGCTTTGCACGCCGATCTGCAATCCAAATGATGCGGCAGCGGTGCTATAATATTGAAGCTTCTTGCCATCAATGACCAGGGCGCCCTCGCCATATTCTCCGCCGATCCCGAAACCTGCTTTGCCTACCGTTGGGAAAACGAGTATGCCAGCGGCCTGGCCCGCAAGTCTCTTTCCAGCTGTAGAATACTCGTAGAACTCTTAAATTGCCTCGTCAATGCGGGCATCGAGAACGACCTTTCGGGCAGCGAAGCTACTCAATGGGGCCAAAAAGAAAGTGATGATTAGCAGCCAAGAAAGTGGTTTCATTTTGGTGAATGAATTCGGCAACCCACCATTGGTCCTTGAATCGAGCAAGTCAAATTACTCATCCGCTCTTAGACGCGGCTATCGAGTTGCCGTTCCTTGCCACAAGAAAAAAGAGATCGGACCCGGCCCGCTAAGCGTTGTCCAGCTTAGCTTGTATCTTTCGGAATGTCGCGAACGCTGCGTAGCCGACGAGACCGATTGCGACCGCATAAACTCAACACGGGATGTTGGTGCCCGCTACAAACAGGTAGAGGTAGGAAGATATGAACCAGAAACTGGCGGAGACTGTGGGCCAGAAAAGGGGTTTGCCCTCTCGCTTTGCCTTTATGAGCCAGGCGATAGACAGGGTGAAGAGTGGAATGCCTCCCACGTAAATGGATCCAAACACAATAGGATCCACCCCGTATTCGTCGCCAAGTCCCCAAAACCACTCGGTCGCAGCCATCCAAATGTCTGTCATCGTAGGCTAGAACGCGTATTTAGTTAAGTAGACTGCGCTGTCTAGAAAAGATTGTATCATCCGCGCAAAAGAAAATTGGCCAGAGAACTCGAAGAGTTTAGGGATGATCTATGAAATCAACTAGTATTCTCGGTTTACTTTGGCTCACCCTGTTGCTTTTGGTGGGCTGCTCCCAATCTAGAAATGAAGTCGTTCTTTTTGATGGAAAGACATTCGACGGCGGGGAAGGCCCGATGGGGTCCTTTAGAATAAAAGATGGGTCTATTGTTGCGGGTACTCTGAAAGCGGATATTCCCAAGAACCAGTTCCTGAGTACAAAGCAAGCATTCGGGGATTTCGAGCTCCGGTTGAAATTCAAGATGGTTGGGGAAAAGGTCAACGCGGGTGTCCAGTTCAGAACAAAGCGTATTCCGGATCATCACGAAGTGATCGGCTACCAGGCGGATATGGGAGGCAAGTATTGGGGAGCATTGTACGATGAGTCGCGGAGACGGAAGGTTTTGTCTGGTCCGGATCTGGAAGAGGTGATGAAAGTCGTGAAACACCAGGATTGGAACGAATATGTGATTAGAGCAGAAGGAGCCCGAATTCAATTGTGGCTGAATGGCATGAAGACAGTGGATTTTACTGAAGCCGACGACACCATTGAGCGAAGCGGCGTCGTCGCTTTGCAGGTCCACAGTGGTGGGCCCATGGAGGCCTGGTATAAGGATATCGTTCTTAAGGAGCTATGAACTAGACTGTTGGAATTGGTTGGCGATCGAACGGTAGAGGGATGCTTCCTCACTGTTTCCTCTCTTTTCTAGTCCTTTCGCGTGTATCGCGCATTTTTCCAAGAGCGTAGCAATAGCTTGTTCGCTGTATTCGGTATCTAAATTGGTACTACTGTTTAGAAGTTTTTGTAGAGCTCTTATTCTGTATTCATCGAGGCCAATTTGATTCGACAGCTGGTCTGGGTGACCTCCATGCTTTTCAATCAGTGGCTCTTCGACCAGGAGAACGGGGTGATTGGCAGTGATTCTCAGCCACAGATCGTAGTCCTCGCAGGCGGGTAGCGATTCGTCAAATCCGCCAAGCGAAACTAGTAGGTTTCTATCAATTATGGCCGTTGATGGTGAGATCGCGCATCGGGGCAGGCAGTTTAGGAAAATTCGACCGCCCGATTTGCGATAGTCTTTGGGCAAGGTTTTAGGCGTTCCTCGAAAGATCCAGGCCTCCTCAGTATGGCATACCAAGACGCCTGGGTTCTGCGACAGGGCTTCGATCTGTTTGGCGCATTTTTGCGGAAGCCACACATCGTCCGAATCTATAAAGGCAATCCATCTTGATTGGGCGGCCTCTATGCCGGCATTCCGGGCTCGGCTCACTCCAGAGTGTCTCTGGACGATCAGTCGGAGTCCTGGGTATTCCTTCTCAAGATTCTGCGTTGATTCATCCGTTGATCCATCGTCGACTACGATGATCTCGTCGGGCTGTAGCGTTTGGGCAAATATGGAATCGAGGCAGCGAGCAAGTGTTTCCGAGCGGTTGAATGTGGGAACGATGGCGGCTAGAAGTGGATTATCAGGTACCGTTTTCAACGATGGTTGCCGTTCCCCAAAGAAGCGAATAGCGGATTGGTTGGGCCCTCTAGGAGAAACCTGCCGATGGCGAAAGCCACCGGCATGAGGGCGATCAACAGGAGTTTCCGTAGGATTCCGACCAGACCGGCCAGAAATAGATTGGCATTTAGGATGATAAGGCAACCGAGCCAGAATATCAGGAGCCCGGGAGCCTGTTGAAAACCCGGGACAAATCCGATTAGCATGCCTAGGATGGATGCGGAAAAGATCTGGAACGGATTGGCACGTCCTCTGACGAGTTTACCGAATTTACGCTTTATAATCATGGTTCAACCTATCTGATTCATAAATAGTATATTGAGCATTCTTATCTTACCTAAATTGGAGATTCTGACAAGCCTCCTCTCTTGAACGATTGCCCTTAACTCTTAGCGATTTCGCTCATCAACCACTCGCGAAAAGGTCTATTCGAAAAGGAACTTTACCTCGCCGTGTCGGATCTCCAGACGAGCGGAGAAGTCCTTCCCCGCTTTTGATTTGAACCCGTCAATGACGGCAGTGGTCTTATCTTTGAGGAGACAGATCGCGGTATCTCTATCGATTTCCTTCTTAGCGATCACCTTCCAAATGGCGAAACGGCACCCTTGTCGCCAATTCCCGCAGCTAAAGCTCCTTTCCCTTTCGTTGACTGGGCCGCCACAGACGGGGCAGAGTCCAATGGATGAATCGTTCGAATCAGGATTATTCGACTCGAAAATCGAGTATTCAAGTTTCCCCTCATTGGTTAGCTTGAGCTTCGCCAAGGCGCGATTTCCCTCGTGGCTGATTCCAACCGAAGAAAGGCTTTGCCGGTTCAAGAGCAACTCGCGCATCAGCGATGGCGAGATACTAGCTCCTAGAGAATCTTCTTGGATCGCGAATGAGCAGCCTTGCCGCCATTGAGAGCATCCGTATCCAGTTTTTCCCCGAATAACGGGCGCTTCACATAGTGGGCAGGTCCCGAGATTCTTGAGATCAACAGTTTTTTCTGATGTTGCCGACAGAATCTCCCGAGTGTAGGTTTCGACCTCTTCCCTAAACTGCTGGGGATCGTACTCGTTGACGGGCGAAAATCACTTAAATTCGCTCAGAATTTCGATAGCGGCTTCGTTTTTAAACTCCTCCGCATGATCCAGAGCTGTCTTCCCTGTTTTGGATACAACGGTTGGATCTACTCCCTTATCAATTAGGAGCCGTATCAACTCTGGGCTTCCGCTCACTGATGCTTCGTGCAGCGGTGTTCCTCCCGCATCGCTCAGGGAGTTGATCTCCGACCCGTTGTTCAGCAAGATTTCGACTAGCTCGATGCGATTCTTGGCGGCGGCAAGGTGAAGCGGCGTCCAGCCATTGCCGTCTCTGGCGGCAAGGTCAGCCCCCGCTTGGAGGACCGCCTCTGTAGATTGCGAGTCATTCCTGCTGATGGCGATATGCAAGGCAGTTTGTCCGCTATTGGTAGGCGCATTGGGATCCGCTTTTTGTTCTAAAAGAGTGGATACGATATTTAGCTTCTTTCTCAAGATCGCTTGGTGCAGTGGGGTGTAGCTTCCCCGGCCGGGCTGATTGAGAAGCTTTGGATCATTGGCTAGATGTCGAAGCGCGTCTTCCAAGTCGCCCCGGGCGATAGCATGTTCGATTGATTGATGAACAATAATGGGAGCTATTTCCGATTCGATGCCAGTTTCCGGAATTTCTAGTCCGGCGGTCCAGGCGATGCCATTGAGTACAAGTTTGCGGGCTCCGGGGTGATTCCAATTATAATGAAAATGCCCGCCGGTATAGCCGAAACCCCGTTGGCCATCTTGGCCAATATGGGCCCAGGCTAGCGATTGCTGAACGCCACTGGAAACGGCCTCGCGAACCGTTGGGTTTCCAGTTCTGGGACCATCTTCTCCGAGAGAAGAAAGCGGAGGGACGGTTTGGAGCAGATGAATGATGTGAGCGGTATCCTGCCTGAATTTCATGTGATAGTACCATTCATCTTCTAGCTTTAGTTCCTCGATCCCGCTATTGATCGGGTGCTTCGCGAAACGTGGCGATTCCAAAGACCAGACGGGATTGACGGACCAATCGACCTTAAAATATCCGCCAATGGCCGTTTCCAAAAAGTCGTCCAAAGCCGCTTCACTCGGTTCGAGTGCATAATGTAATACCGCGAAGCCGACTCCATTTTGATACAATGAGCTTAGAACGTTGGCCTTCCCGCGAGCAACGTGCTCATCATTTCCGTCTGAGTATATCACAATGGCATCGGCATTTTCGAGGTTAGCTTGGTCTTCCGGCCAACCCTTGTTTACTATCGTTTCCACGAGCAAACCACTTTCATTGAGACAGCTGGCGAGAAGTTCGCATCCGGCCGGAAATTCGTGCTTATTCCACCCATGGCTGGGTTCGCCAGCGATAAACAAGATGCGTTTAGTCTGTCCCAAGGGGGGGAGAGAGCTAGCAGTATGAAAGCAAATGTATGCGAAAACAATGGAAAGGAGCGATTTCATAGAAAGCTTCGCTCGATTATCCGACGCTAGGTCAGGTCGGGGCAAGTTCCGATTGCCGACTTGGATGTGGGGCGTTCAGTCCTCGTTCAACCTCAGTTTCAATGACGATGATTTGTGAGGACCAGAAGGGGCAGATTCTTGGGGTTCAGGTTCGACCGTGGAATATTGGGTATGAGCACTGGAGTAAGCGTTGTTGTTATTCGGAGCTGTATGGGCCCCGACGAGTTGTCTCCGTGGGGCGTTAGGGTCGTACTTGGGATCTTAGTCTTGATAGATAAGTCCTCGAATCGACAATCCTCGGCTTTCAGGATCCTTTTGAATCGCTCTGCTCTCGCCGCTTTTCAGTTTTGGCGGCTCACGCGGTTCCAGGATAGAATGTTTTACTTGCGGTTTGGATTTAAAGAAGGGTGGCGGTTCGGAATCGGCCTTCCCGATTCTCATCTTTTTCTTAGCAGCGGATCTCCGTTTGAGAATAACTCCAGTTAAGATAACAAAGGCGAAGTCCGCGAAGAGCTTGAAAAAAGACTATCGGGAAGCCCTCTTCCTCAAATACGTGGATGGCTTATCGATCGAGGAGATCGCTCGCGTTTTGAATTAGACGAAGTCCAACGTGAAAATAATTCTTTTCCGGGCCAGGAATCAGCTAAAAAAATCCATAAGATCTAGAAAATGTCATAAAAAAAAGAATACTGGAATTGCTCGTAGAATGGCATGAGGTTTCGGACAAACCGATGCCAGGTTGGCTAAAACTTAGACTGAATGCGGATCCGGAATTAAGAGAACGTCACGAGCAGGAGAAGGAGATTACGCGAAAGCTATCCAGCCGAGAATCGGATGGCGTAGAGCCGAGACCCTATTTAGCGGAAAGAATTATCGCCAATTTGGATGGAACAGAGCGGACAAGCGAAACGGCGTTTTCCTGGAAACAGATTCCAACAATTCTAGCAGCTTGTTTGGGTATTTTCGTCGCGATTCAATGGAGTGGCCAGAATGAGGAGTCCGATGGGCGCATGGCTCGCGAATCGGGTTCTGATCGAGACGCGACAACTTTGACGACAGACGAAGCCCGAATATTTCAAGCCGAAGGGCCTTTTGCTAATACGGATTGGAAGAATCCATTGGATCACGAAATCGAGCGCGTTTTGAGCGACGCCAAAGGAGCAGTAGGCTTTTTGGCGGAGAGCTTTCTGCCCTCGACGATGCTCGGGTCCGAACAGGAAGGCTGAGATTTCCTAAACTTCGAAAACCTCGATAGTCTGTTTCAGCGCTGCGGGATTGGCGCCTCCTCCCATGGCGAAGTCCGCCTTTCCTCCGCCTTTCCCATCGAGCTTGGCGGTAATTGAGCGGATAATGTCGCCTGCCTTGTGCCCCTCTGATATCGCTTTTGGGGACGCGAAGGCAACCACGCTGGCCTTTCCATTGATTTCCGCGCCGAGAATAGCTACACCCTCTCCGAGTTTGCCTAGGAGATTGGCGCCGAGCTGTCGCAATGCATTTGGGTTTTCAGCAGAGACAACTGCTTTAATGACTTTGAGGTCGCCCTTGCTAGTTGCCTGAGCAGCGAGTTCGTCGGCCACGTTCCCCGCCGCTTTTTGCTCGAAACCCTTTATGCGTTTCTCCAGCTCAGCGTTGCGGGCTAGCAGTGATTCTATCTTCGTGATGATTTCCTTCTCGGGGGCGGAAAGATCTTCAGAAAGCTTGGAGATCGTTGTTTGTATGTCGTTGACAAGCTGATACGCTTTGGGACCCACAACGGCTTCGATCCGACGAGTGCCCGCGGCGATCGCCGACTCGGAAACGATTTTCAACAGGCCAATCTCTCCTGTGGCCTTGACGTGAGTGCCGCCGCATAGCTCCCTGGAAAATCCGCCGATGTCGACGATGCGTACGCGATCTCCATACTTGTCGCCAAAAAAGGCGATGACATCTTCGGGTTTTTGGTCGAAGCCAGTCTCGTACCAATGGCAACGGGTATTTTCCAATTGCCGCTCGTTGCAAATCGACTCGATTCGCTCCAGATCTTCAGCGTTGATAGCCTCATAGTGGGAAAAATCGAAACGCAAACGCTCATCGTCTACATAGGATCCTGCCTGTTGAACGTGAGAGCCAAGAACCTCGCGTAGGGCCCAGTGGAGGATATGGGTGGCCGAATGGTGTCGCTCGATGTTCTTGCGTCGTGTGGGATCTACCAAAAGATTGGCAGTCGATCCCTCCAATCCCGAGGTGTCGCCGTTCACTTTGTGAAGAAAGCGACCGCTTGCATCCTTTATCGTGTCGACCACCTCGAAGTCGCGCTCGTCGAATTCGATGTGGCCTTGATCCCCAACTTGACCACCCATTTCCGCGTAAAAAGGCGTGTGGTCGAATACGAGATAGGATGCGCGGTCCTCGCAGGGAAGTATATCGATCAATTCTGCTTCGTCCGCTAGGGTATCATATCCAATAAACGGAGTTTCTTGCGCGGACCCTCCTTCAGCGACGAGAATCTCCGACTTCTTCTGAGAGGCTCTGGCTCGCTCGCGTTGGGCTTCCATTGCGGAATCGAATCCGGAGATGTCGATGCTCATGCCTCGCTGCCTGGCCAGCAATTCCGTCAAATCCAATGGAAATCCGTAGGTATCATAGAGCTCAAAGGCCTCCTCTCCCGGAATAACGATAGGCTCGTTTGGCTGCCCATCGGAGCTTAGTCGATCGACTTCCTGCTCGAACTTGCGCAGCCCTCTATCAAGCGTTTTCCCGAAGGATTCCTCTTCAGATAGAATGACTTTGTGAATGATATCCTGCTGCTTTACCAGCTCGGGGAAAACGTGTCCTAATTTTTCAATGACAATTGGAGCCAAGTGGGTGAAAAAACCGGTTTCCAATCCTAGGCGACGTCCATACATGACCGCTCTTCTGAGTATGCGTCGTAGCACGTAGTTGCGTCCCTCGTTCCCAGGCAGAATTCCATCGGCAATGGAACAGGACAGACAGCGAATATGGTCTGCGAGCACGCGAAAGGCGACATCCTTCATTTCCAGCTCGCTGATATTCTCCAAGTCCTCGGGCAGAGTCCGCCGATACGGATGCCCCGATAAAGTTTCCAGCTTATCGAAAATGGAGGTAAATAGGTCGGAATTGTAGTTGCTGGGTGGTGACGAAAATTCAGTGAAACCCTTATACGTGGCTATGATGCCCGCCACACGTTCGAATCCCATTCCAGTATCCACATGCTTGGACTTAAGCGGAACGAAGTCTCCATCCGGAGTAGCGTTGAATTGAATGAAGACGAGATTCCAGATCTCGATACAGTAGGGGGAATCGGCATTGACCAAAGATCCTTGGGTGTCGCCATCTGGCGTCAGGTCTATGTGGAGCTCGGAGCAAGGTCCACACGGGCCGGTATCGCCCATCATCCAAAAGTTGTCTTTCTTGTTTCCGTAGACGATATGGACTTCAGGATCGAGGCCGGCCTTTTCGAAAACGGCTTTCCAGATATCGTAGGCTTCCTGGTCGAAATCCGCTGGATCTCCCGGTTCAGGTTTGTAGACGGTTGCGTATAGGCGTTCTTTGGGGAATTCCCAAATCTCGGTGATCAATTCCCATGCCCATTCGATAGCTTCGCTTTTGAAGTAATCCCCGAAAGACCAGTTGCCCAGCATTTCGAAGAAAGTGTGGTGGTAAGTGTCGAGACCAACGTCCTCGAGATCGTTGTGTTTTCCTCCAGCCCGAATGCACTTTTGGGTATCGGCTGCCCGGGGATAGGGGGCTTCCCGTTCGCTAAGGAAGCAGGGAACGAACTGATTCATGCCCGCGTTGGTGAAAAGCAGATTGGGAGCATCTGGCATCAGCGAAGACGAAGAAACGATCGAGTGCTCCTTCGATTCGAAGAATTCCAGAAATGATTGGCGAATTTGGTCGGAGATCATCTTTATTTTAGCCCACGGATAGCACGAATGAACACGGATTTTTAGTTGATAATTCGTTTGTGTTCCACTTTCGGGTGAGATCCAAAGTTAACTATCAAGCCTAGCTTTAGGTTTGCAGCCTGAAGATAGTTTAACAGTTGAGATTCCTCGCGTGATGTTATCGTCTCGATCGCTTCAAGCTCAATGATGATTTTATCGAAGGCGATTAGATCCGCGAAATATTGCTTTTCCAAAACAATGCCCTTGTAGCGAATCTTCAAAGGAGGCTGGGCGATGAATGGAACCTGCTGCAACGAAAGTTCGTGCTCAAATGCTTCTTGATACACAGGTTCGAGAAATGCCGATCCCAATTCATTGTAGAACTCAAACGCTGCTCCAATGAGTTGGTAGGTCTCGTCTTTGAATATCATTTCCGTGGAGATCCGTTCAATCCGTGGGTCGATAGATTTCCTATATCCTATCAATGATCGCTTGGGCCATTTCGCTGGTGGTGATGGGGGGTTTGCCGAAGGCGATGTCGCCCGTGCGGCAGTCATCTTTAACTGCCTTTCGAACAGCGTTTTCGATTTTTTCAGCTAGCTCATTTAGCCCGAAACTGTAGCGAAGCATTAGAGCTCCACTGAGGATCTGGGCACAGGGATTGGCTATGCCCTGGCCAGCGATGTCCGGCGCTGTGCCTCCAGAAGGCTCGTATAATCCGAAGGGATGGCCGTGCTGATTATTTTGCGTTCCCAGGCTCGCAGAGGAAAGCATGCCGAGGCTTCCGCAAACAATGCCCATCTCATCAGAGAGGATATCGCCAAACATGTTCTCGGTGACAATGACATCGAATTGATTGGGGTCGCGCGCCATTTGCATGGCGGCATTGTCGACATACATGTGGCTGAGTTCGATGTCGGGCGCTTTGGCTGCGATGTATTCGGTAGCCGTTTTTCGCCAAAGCACGGATGTGGTAAGGACGTTCGCCTTATCTACGGAGCAGATCTTTCCGGAGCGAGATTGGGCCGAGGCGATTGAGACATCTAGGATGCGTTCGATCTCGCTTTTCTTGTAGACCATGGTGTCGCTGGCCTCGATGTCGCCACCCTCCAGCGCTCGGGTGTTCTTGGGCCCGAAGTAGATCCCGCCTGTGAGTTCTCTAACGCAAACAATGTCGATCCCTTCGGGTATCCGCTCGGCCTTAAGCGGCGAAGCGTCGGTGAGCTCTTTGAATAGAAGGCCGGGCCTAAGATTGGCGAATAAAGAGAAATGCTTCCGCAAAGGAAGTAGGGCGGCCCGCTCCGGCTGCTCAGCGGGAGTGAGCGATTCCCATTTGGGTCCTCCTACAGAGCCGAAGAGAATGGCGTCGGCATCTTCGCAGATCTTTATGGTCGATTCCGGGAGAGCGGATCCATGATTGTCGATGGCTATGCCACCAACGTCTGCCTGCTGGTAGTCGAGAGTGATACCGGCTGCGGAAGTTGTTGTCTTGAGGACGTCCAGCCCGGCCGCCATCACTTCTGGACCGATTCCGTCGCCGGGGAGAACTGCGAATTTGAGAATTTGCATGAGAATGGGGAATTCAGGGGCATTTTTACTCGATTTAAAGCAAATTCTGGATTGTCGATTTGCGATTGCCTCGACTCGCTGCTTTTAAAGGGTGGTCGTATGTCGATCGATCTTAGAATTTATCCTACGGGCTACATTCAGACGAACGCTTTCCTGCTCTCGAACCTCGATCGCAAGGAAGCCGTTTTAATTGATGCGCCTCACTTTGTTTGGGACGAGGCGAGCCCGGCTTTACAAGAGTTGGGATGCGATTTGAAGGGGCTGCTTTTGACGCACGGACACTACGATCATATCGGTGATGCAAAACGTATACAAAAAATGGGTACAAATGTATATGGGCATTTGGATGATCGAGAGTACTACGAGAATCCGGAAGTCATGCGGCCGTATGCCTATCCTCCAGATATCGATCTGCAGCCGATCAAAGTCGACTACTGGGTGGGTCAAGGCGATGAATTTGAAATCTTCGGCGAAACGGTGGAAGTCCGGCACGTTCCCGGCCACTGTCCTGGGAATATTCTGTTTTATTTCAAAAGCATCAAAGCGGCGTTTGTGGGTGACGCGTTGTTTGCGGGGAGCATTGGTCGGACGGATCTCCCTCGCGGCAATTTTCCCACTTTGGAAAAATCGATTCGCGAACAGATTTACACGCTCCCGCGCGAAACGGTGGTTTTTCCCGGTCACGGTCCACAAACAACAGTTGGGCAAGAGATTGCTTCGAATCCATTTGTGAATGGCCTATGACCGCGGTTAGCTCGCTTTGAGCATTGTATGCCTGTTGAGAACTGTTCTAATCATCGAAATCTTTCCCTTTCATCCTATGACTCGATCAGAAAAGGACTTATTCATGAAAGCTGCCTTGGAAGAGGCAAAAAAAGGTTGGGGGGATACGCACCCTCAGGCGATGATCGGGGCCGTTCTGGTCGAGAAGGGAGAAATCGTGGCCCGCGCTTATATTGATCGGCCCGGAGCGACTGGCCCAGAAGTACAGATTATCCAGTCTTTGGGGCGCAAACCCGCCTCGGACGCTAGCCTGTTTGTCACCTTGGAGCCGGGTCCGTCTTCCAATCGATTGGAGAAAGGGGTGAACACTGTTATCGAAGCCGGAATCAAGCACGTTTTCATCGGAGCTAGCGATCCTGTACCGGAGCATGAGAACAAAGGAGCGGATGCACTCAAGGCGGCTGGAATCCGAGTGGAGCGGCGAATTCTCATCGAAGATTGCCAAGACCTTAACTTGATATTCAACCATGCTGCCCGTCACCAAACCCCTTTGCTTTCGGCCAAGTCGGCCACCACGCTAGACGGCAAGATTGCTTGCCGTACGGGAGAATCGAAGTGGATTACCGGGGAAATTGCCCGCCGAGATGTAATGCGTTGGCGCCGCTTGTTTCCAGCAATCGGAGTTGGGGCGGGAACGCTCGTCGAGGATGATCCCCGTTTAACTAGCCGAATTGGAGGGCAAGATGAGTGGTGTGGTGTGCGTTTCGTAATGGATGGGCTGTTGAGGACCGCCATGGAGCGTTTTCTGCCTTCCATCTACACGGATGAGTTTCGGGATAACACGATTGTAGTGACCACCGACGCTGCAGGTACGGGCTACGTTCGGCGTCTCGAGTCAGAAGGGGTAAATGTTTGGGTGCTTCCTGCTGAAAATATGAAGGTGCCCATCGTTGAGTTCCGCAAAAAATGCTACGATGTCGGGATTAACGGCATCTATTTCGAGGGAGGAAGCAAGTTGACTAGCGAGTTGTTGCACAATCGAGAACTTGACTACCACTTTAACTATCGAGCTCCCATACTATTGGGGGATGATAAAGCGAAGCCCGTATATCGGGGATTACGTATCGAGAAGCTTTCTCAGGCCCTAAGGTTGGATAGCCCCAGGCATGAATCTTTCGGCGACGACCAACTGATGCGTGGCTTTCTATCGTATCCAACTCGTTTAGACGTTGATGAAACTGTATTTAGCAACGAGTAATCTGCACAAAATCGACGAGCTCAAGAAGATGCTTTCGGAAGCTGGGCTGAAGAGTGAAGTCTACACGGCCGAGGCTGTGGGAGGCATGCCCGAGGTTATCGAAGATCAGGATTCCTTTTCGGGAAACGCCTTAAAGAAAGCTCGGGCCCTGGCGGCTCTTCTGCCGAACGACGGTTTAGCCCTAGCGGATGACAGCGGAATTTGTATCGAAGCTTTCGATGGGTCTCCAGGGGTCAGGTCGGCTCGCTATGCGGGAGAGGACGCAACCGATGAGTCCAATCTGGAAAAGCTAATACGGGAGATGGAATCGATTCCGGATGGGCAGCGAGGAGGGGCATTCGTTTGTCATTTGGCTGCAGTTATGCCGGGAGGCGACGAAGTCGTTTTCGAGGGAGAAGTGCGGGGATCGATCTTGAGGGAGCGGAAAGGAGCCAATGGATTTGGCTATGACCCCGTATTTCTGCCTGAGAGGAGAAATCGGACGACGGCAGAGATGAGCCAGGATGAAAAGGCGGCAATTAGTCATCGCGGCATTGCTACGCGAAAATTCATCGCCTGGTTAAAAAAGGCTGATTCTTGAAGTAATTTTAGCAGGCGCCCGATTTCGGGCCCGATTTACGAGCTTGGAGTAAGGAAAGTCCCCTGCTTGTCGTTAATTTATACTAGAGATGTTCCGTAATCCCATTTGGAACAGATCAGAATTCTTAAAAAGATTATGAGCAACGAATTGAAACTCGCCATTTTCGACTTGGGCCAAGTTTGCTTTAGAACCCACCAGGAACGCTGCTATCTCGAGTGGGAAGACATGGCTGGAATTCGCCCGGGATCCGTATCGCGCGATTTTCCACTCGATGATCAATATGAAGACTACGAGAGGGGCACGATGTCAGGACGTTCGTACGCGGAATATTTTTGTATACTCAATGAGCTTTCTCTGGATTTCGCTGAATGGAGAGAAGGTTGGATCGCCATGTTCGGGGAACTCATCAAGCCGACGTTGAATACGATAAAGCAGATGCGGATATCCGGGCTGACGGTAGTGGCGCTATCTAATACCAACGCCACCCATGTGGAACATTGGAAGGAGCTCTACCCAGAGCTCGTCGATTCTTTTGATCATATGTATCTTTCCAACGAGATCGGCATGCGAAAACCAGAACCGCGCGTCTTCGAGTATGTGCTCACGCAGCACGATGCGGAGCCTTCTCAGGCGATTTTTTTCGACGATAAGCCTGAGCATATCAATGCGGGCAAACGCGCGGGCATCGAATCGATTCTATTCGACGATGACTCGGTGGCTGCCCTTTGGTGGAAGCGTCGCCCGGTAGCCAACCCGGCTAGCTAGCGAGTTGCAGGGCCCTTGAACCGCAACTAATTGTACTGGAGTCTAGGCTGGGACGTTTTACGCGACAATGTCGTGTATCACGTTTCCATGGACATCGGTTAGGCGGTAGTCGCGACCTTCGTGGCGGAAGGTCAGTTTCTCGTGATTCATTCCTAGGAGGTGGAGAATCGTGGCATGGAGATCGTGCATATGCACTTTATTTGCGATGGCATATTGTCCCCACTCGTCGGTGGCTCCGTAGATCAATCCGGGTTTGACGCCTCCTCCGGCTAGCCAAACACTGAATCCTGTTGGGTTGTGGTCGCGGCCCGTACCATTTTTCTGGGCATACGGTGTACGGCCAAACTCTCCACCCCACCAAACCAGAGTGTCTTCCAGGAGGCCTCGTTTCTTGAGATCGGTAAGCAAGCCCGCGACGGGTTTGTCTACTGCCAAAGCATGCTCTTTGTGCTTGGGCATATCGTTATGTTGGTCCCAAGCGGGGTTGTTAGAATTATCGCTGTAATTGACTTGAATGAAACGGACGCCGGATTCAGCCATTCTTCGAGCCATCAGACATTGGCGACCGTAATTATCTGTATGCTTTTCTCCGATACCATAGAGTTCTCTGGTTGCTGCGGACTCTTTGGAGATGTCCATGACCTCGGGAGCATTTGACTGCATGCGCCAAGCCAACTCGTAGGAACTGATTACCGCTTCCAATTCGGAATTTCCGGGCTGGCTTTGGCATTGTTCGTGATTCATCGACTGCAGCAAGTCGAACTGCCGTTTCTGGCGATCTGGAGATAGGGAGTCGTTTCGAAGATTGTCGATGCCGATATTCGTGGCCTTCATGCCGGCGCGCCCCATTGCGGTGCCTTGGCAGGCTGCTGGGAGGAAGGCATTCCCGTAGTTTCGGGGGCCTCCATTCCCGAAGGAAGGGCTCAAGGAAACGAAACCAGGCATGTCCTGGCTTTCCGTTCCTAGACCGTAGCTAACCCAGGAACCCATGGATGGGCGTATCAAGTTTGTGGAGCCAGTGTGGAGAAAGAGTGTAGCAGGGCCGTGAGCGACGCCTTCGGTTTGCATTGAGCGAATCACACAGTATTCGTCAGTATGCTTGGCCATATGGGGAAATAGGTCGGATACCCATGCTCCATTTTGCCCGTGTTGCTTGAAATCCCAAAGCGGCTTCATGACCCGCTGATTGGAGCCCATGCCGGTCTTGGCGAGAATGCGCTGGTCGGTGAAATCCAGCATGTCGCCATCTTTCTTGTATAGAAGCGGCTTGTAGTCGTAGCTGTCTACTTGGCTTACGCCGCCCGCCATAAAAAGGAAAATCACTCTTTTGGCTCTGGGAAACAAGTGGGGCGTTCTCGGCAAAAGGGGGTTGGCAATGGAGCTTGCCATCGCTTGCTGGGAGGAAATCCCGGCGGCGGCCATGTACCCGAAGCCGCAAGCCATTTGGCGTAGAGCGTTCCTTCGGGAAATGGGGTAATGCTGTGGTTGCTCGCTCATGCTGTTCATTTGAGGTATCGAAAATCTATCGAGCCAAATAGCGATTGGAAGATGGAGGACCACTCTTCCACAGAATCGCTCGTTTGTCCATTACTTAAGAAATCGGCTATTAAACGCCGCTCTTCATCGGTGGGGCCCCGACCGAGGGTGGTTTCGAAAGCGAGGTCTATGCGTTCATCGGGATTCTGGCGGTCTTGGATGAGCCGTTTAGCCGCGACGCGCGATTGGTCGATAAGGAAGGGATTGTTGAGCATGTAGAGGGCCTGCAAAGCGACGGTGCTGGTGTTGCGTTGACCAATGGTGAAGTTGATATTCCCGAAATCGAATAACTCGAATAGTTCGTGTCGTTTTACTCTGAATGCGGGAGTATAGACACTACGTCGCTTGTCTTTGAATACGTAATTATACTCGATTTTTTGAGCGGCTGTCGAATTAGCGTTGATTTCGCCGGCTCCATCGATGTTTGGCCCGTATAGAGCGAGATCGATATCTCCTGAACTTGCCAGAATCGCGTCCCGCAACTGCTCTGCATCCAGCCGTCGTTTAGGATAGAAAGCTAGAAGTCGGTTGCTTGGATCCCTTTCCACCACGTTGGATTTCGCTTGAGTAGACAATTGCCAGGTTTCGGAAAGCATGATCTCCCTGACGAAACTCTTTACGGACCAATCGAGCTCCTGCATTCGGATGGCTAAGTAGTCGAGCAATTCCGGATGGGATGGTGGCTGCCCGGTAGTTCCAAAATTGTCTACGCTGCTGACAATGCCTTGACCGAAAAGCCAGGTCCATATCCGGTTGGCAATAACACGTGAAGTGAGTGGATTGTCGGGACTGACGATCCAATCTGCTAGTTGCCGGCGACCGCTTTCGTTGTGGGGAATTTCAGGAGTGTCACCGAGAGTGGCGATTTGCAGGAACCCGCGGGGCACCACGTCGCCTCGTCGACTCTCGATTCCTCGGATGCGAATGGCTGAATCGCTTGGCTCGGGATCCTCTTTTACTGTCATAGCGATAGGTCGGGCTTTGAGAAGCTGAGCGATTGGCTTTAGCTCGCTTTCGAGGGACTTGATCTCGGTTTTCAATTTCGCCAGCTCCTCTTTGCGGGCGTTCGACTTTATGACGCTTTCGTCTTCGATAAGATACCACTGAACAGCGTCAGCTACTACGTATCCATCTGTATTACGATTGGAGATACGAACGTTACCTCTATGTCCCTCTTCGAATTCGAAACGACCCAAGATATGAAAGCGTCCGTATTCAGAAGGCGGTTTCGTCTGATCTACAATGACTGCGGTTTCGCCCTTGCTATGGCTTACCGTAACCGGCGTCTGTGTGGAACGATTAGCCGCTTCGGCGTAAGCGAGACGAGCTTCGTAGGTTCCGGTAATCGGTATATTGGCGCTAAACATGATAGCCTTTTCGCCTTTTCCGATATTGCCGTCATGAAGATAGCCTTCGTCTAGATAATTTTGAGAGTACTGCGAGAATTGCCAGGCGCCCTCGACCTTAGCGTCTCTTTCGTCGACCACGATCCCAGGAAACTGGCGTGAAGGTTTTGGAGGTCCGGGTTTGGGTACATTGACCGTGTGTTGAGAAAAGACGCTTTGCGTGGCCTTCTTCCTCTCTAGTTGCGGCTTCAGCTCTGTGTTGATCGATTCAGCATTAGCTAGTTCATTTGCTTTGACGCCTTCCATAGGGAGCGGCGTATCCACCCAGCGGGCCACATTATCCGTATAGTTATAGAGGGTGCGTGTGCTCTTGAAAATGCCAGCCAGAGCGTAGTAATCTTCGCTGGGGATCGGGTCGAATTTGTGATCGTGGCATCGAACGCATCCGAGGGTCATGCCCATAAATGCCTTTCCAAGGGTGTCGACCTGTTCATCGATCACGTCGTAACGAAGCAATTGCTTATCTTGCAGCTCGTAGTTCGTAGGACCCAGGGCCAGAAAAGCGGTTGCGATAAGTTGGCGACTACGTTGCTTCGGCGTGTTGTAGGGCAAGAGATCGCCAGCTATTTGTTCTCGAACGAGTTGATCGAAGGGAACGTCGCGATTGAAAGATTCAATGACGTAATCGCGAAAACGCCAGGCATCCTTGTATAGAAGCGTGCGACCGCCTCCGCTGGATTCTGCGAATCGGGCCACGTCCAGCCAATGGCGTCCCCAACGCTCTCCAAAATGGGGTGAATCCAGCAATTCATCGACCAGACGCTCAAAGGCATCGTCTCTTTGATCTTGGACAAAGGATTCAATTTGATCCGGTGAGGGGGGCATGCCGATCAACGTGAAATAAGCTCTGCGGACGAGATCGACGCGGCTAGCCTTTTCGGCTGGATCAATGCCGCCGGCTTCTTGAGCAGCCCGAATGAAAGAATCGATTGGGGAATCCTGCCAAAGGGGGTCTTCTACTGCTGGAACTTTCGGCTTTTCGATGGGTTTGAATGACCAAAATTCTCGGCCTTCTTCGACGCTCAAACCTGATTCACGACTATCGGTTACAGCCCCCGAGCGTGGATCGGGCGCTCCCATCGCGATCCACTCCTCCAGGTCGGCAATGGCTTCATCAGACAGTTTGTTCTTTGGAGGCATCTGAAAATCCGCGTTCTCATAATGGATGGCGTGGATGATACGACTCTCCGTCAAATCGCCGGGAACGAGGGCGGGGCCTGAATCTCCGCCGACCTCCCAGCCTTGCTTTAAATCCAGCCTAAGACCTCCTTTTTGCTTTTCCGGCCCATGACACTCAATGCACTTTTCCGTCAATAGGGGCCGAATACGTTTTTCGAAAAAGTCGATTCCTGAATCGCTCGGATTTAATCCCCAGAGATCAACTTGAGGGGCAAAAATGCTTACGATTAGTGCAGAAACTAGCTTTTGAGGGGCTGAAAACACGGTTCTATAACAGTTGTAAATAAGCGGATGGTGGGCCAAGTGTCGAGCTATTAGGCTGATACGAACAAGCTCTATCGTAGGAATTTCTCGTCAATCGTTTGGAGAATCGCCTGATTTCGACCTTTCCTGCTTTAAAATCGGCCGGGATTTCCCTTCTATCCGAGCATGTCTACGAACTTGAGTGCTCTCGGCGGTCGGAAGGGAGTCCAGGAAAATTTGTTTTCGAAGATCGGTCTTGCTGGATCGGAGAACGAAGGT
>JAYZHU010000219.1:0-5668 GCA_036166175.1 Verrucomicrobiota bacterium
AGTGGAACCAGGTTCGATCATACGAAGATTGAAAAACGCAACTTCGTTGCTAGTCCAGCCCCATGGCTTCCACCTTAGCTTTAAGCGCCTCTCGGTAGGCCTCCAATTTGCCTCCAACGGTTTCGTCGGAAGTAGCGAGAATCGAAACCGCGTAGAGGGCGGCATTCTTGGCACCCGGGGCCCCGATCGCGAAAGTCGCCGTGGGGATGCCGCCCGGCATCTGCACGATCGAGAGCAATGAATCCCTCCCCTTGAGGGACTTCGATTCTACCGGCACTCCAAGTACGGGAAGCGTCGTTAAAGCCGAAACCATCCCCGGCAGGTGGGCCGCTCCCCCTGCTCCAGCGATGATGCACTTCAGACCACGCTCCTTCGCTGTCTTAGCGTATTCATACATTTTTTCCGGAGTACGATGGGCGGATACTACCTTGGCTTCATGAGGAATTCCGAAGTCTTTCAAGACTTCGGCTGCATGAGAAAGTGTGGGCCAGTCGGAATTGCTGCCCATGATGATGCCGACGAGTAGTTTTGCTTCTGACATGTCTTAACGCTGAGTAAGGTTTGAATAGAAGTGGACGGGTTTCGTCAATTCAATCTCCGGACAGAGGTATGCGGATTGAAAGCATGCTCGGGATCGCCAAATACGGTCTATCATTCCCGCGGATCTAAAAAATGTAGAAGCGGCTTCATGCCGCGATTATCTATACGGCATCGAAGTCCCGCAGAGCCTAAGGTCGCTCCTACTTTGCCCGCGAATCTGAACTCAGAACACATGTTCTATTTATCACATTAATCGTATTCCCAATACTCATACAAATTCCTATAGAATTACCCGGCCCAAAAGGACTTTGCCAAATCATCCGATTCGTGTTCTTTCCAGATTACCACGCTATGAATTCCAAGAAATCGCCCCACGGCCTCCTCAGCTCCTTTCTCAACCGGGTGGAAAGCGCCGGAAATCGCCTTCCCGACCCTCTCATTCTCTACTTCGGCCTCGCTCTACTGATCCCCATTCTTAGCTGGATCATTTCCCTCGTCGGCTGGAGCCGTGTGCACCCAATCACGGGGGAAACAATCGGTCTGATTAACTTGCTTACGGCCGATCAAATCCAAAGGATGTTCATCGAAGCGGAACACAATTTCACCAGCTTTCCACCGCTTGGCGCCGTACTGGTTACGATGTTGGGAATCGGAGTAGCGGAACGAAGCGGACTCATCGGCACCAGCTTGAAGCTGCTGGTCGAATCTACGCCGAAATCCCTGATCTCCGTAGTGGTCGTCTTCGCCGGTGTCATGAGCTCCATGGCAGCGGATGCGGGCTATGTCGTACTAACTCCCTTGGGAGCGGTTTTGTTTGCCGGAATGGGACGGCACCCCCTCGCCGGATTGAGCGCCGCCTTCGCCGGGACCGGAGGCGGGTTTTCCGCCAATTTGCTTCTCACCTCGCTGGATCCTTTGCTCTCCGGCTTCACCCAATCGGCCGCCCAACTCTACGACGCCGAACGGGCTGTGACAGCGGATGCCAACTACTTCTTCATGATCGCCTCAGTCTTAGCCGTCACCACGGCGGGTTGGTTTGTAACCGAACGCATCGTGGAGCCTAGACTCGGCCAGTGGAAGCCCCATGTCGACGAAGGGGAAACCGAGAGAGAGAAAGAACAGGACCTCGCGCTCCAAGCGATTTCCCCTGTTGAACGCAAAGGGCTTTGGGGAGCCTTGGCCACTTTTGTAATAACGGCCACGGTCTTGGCCGTTCTCGCGATTCCCCAAACCGCGGTGCTGCGAGATTCTGAAGGCTCACTAGCTCCCTTCGTACAAAGCCTAGTCATCATCATAATGCTTTTCTTCATCTTCCCGGGCCTCACCTACGGATGGATCGTAGGCACGGGAAGGACATCCAAGCAGTTGGCTGGAATGATGGGCGACACCATGGCGACAATGGGGGGCTATATTGTCCTGGCATTCGCCGCCGCCCAATTCGTAGCCTATTTTCAGTGGAGCAATATGGGACTGCTCACGGCACTGACCGGAGCGGAGATTATCAAAGGACTCGGAGTCGGCAACCTGCCACTCATTCTGACTTTCGTATTTTTGGCAGCGGGGATCAATCTGGTCATAGGATCGGCTTCCGCCAAGTGGGGCATTATGGCCCCGGTTTTCGTGCCCATGTTCATGGCCCTCGGCCTGTCCCCAGAAATGACGCAGGCCGCCTATCGAGTCGGCGACTCCATCACCAACATGATCACCCCCTTGAATCCCTACTTTCCCATCGTCCTAAGTTTTGCCCTACGCTACGATCGAAAACTTGGCATCGGCACCCTTGTCAGTTCCATGATTCCCTACTCCATCGCTTTCGCCATCGGATGGACCATTCTGCTAATAGTCTGGTACTTGCTTGGCCTGCCACTAGGCCCAGGCACCGGAATTCATTTGTGAAATACTCGATTGAGCACGTTCCCGAGGGCCAGCCTTGCCTCCAACTTTATCCAACCAGCGACAAATCGAAAACATTCTAGCGATGTAGGAGCGGGTTTATCCCGCGATTTCGACACCACAAACATTGCATTATCGCGGGATAAACCCGTTCCTACAAATGTTTAGAATCCAATGTCTCATTTCTCTTTTGATACGAAACCCCCGTTTGTATCCGTCTCATCGATGTTAATATATTTTAGTATCCTAGCTTCTTCAACTATCTTGGACGGACAAACCTTTCGATCGCCCGCCAATACGGCTGAGTGGCAGATCGCTTTGGCTCGCGAGGGATTTTCTCCTGGATCCATCGACGCTGTCTACGGCGCTCAGGCCCAAGCAGCTCTAATTGCCTACCAATCCGCTCATGGTCTAACGCGAAGTGGGTATTTCGATGCCGCTACCACAAGAAATTTGAAAATCCAGGAACCTATCTTCGCCAACCCCGTAGTAAGCCAGGTCGATATCGATCGCATCCGATCAAAGCCCAAAAACTGGAGAGCTCGCGGGGAAACCGACTACATGGGTTACAATTCGATCCTCGAATGGGCAGCCGAACAATCGCAATCCGATCCTGATTACATCAAGCAACTGAATCATGGATTGGATAGGGATCGACTTCAGTCAGGAAGCCGAATACGGGTCCCCGATATCGAGACCTTCAGAACCTCATCTCCCGTATGTTACATCCGAATACGACTTTGCGAGTGCGTCCTCAAGATTTTCAGCCCCGCCGACCGCGTCCTTTTCCATTCCCCAGTCAGCATTGCCCGACGCGTCGAAAACCGGCCGTATGGCGAACTCCGAGTCGGCCCTTCGCCGCCGATCCCAAATATACTTTCGATCCGAAAATCCTCGCTGGCATTGCTCAGCGAGAAGGCATCAAAGGGAGATTCATCATCCCAGCCGGACCCAACAATCCCGTCGGCACGCGACGGATCAGTCTCAATCGCCCCGGCTTCGGAATCCACGGAGCGCCCGAGCCCAAGCAAGTCGGCCGCACCCAATCCCACGACTACTTTCGGCTGGCCAATTGGAACGCTCAAACCGTATTCGAGGCAGCTCGCTTGAATATGCCCGTATGCGTTGAACCCTAGGCCTAGACATTGTTGAAGAAAAGCTATTTATTGGCCAACAGACATTTCCCGCAGCATCGTTTTATCATGAAATTCGTTACTCCCTTTGCCGTTGCCCTGATCCTATCCACATCGGCCGCTCAGGAATCCGAAAGAGGCCTGGTTCTCAACACTGATGAGGCCTTCCAAGGCTACTCGCTCTACACCCCTCTGAGATCTACCTCGACATACCTGCTGGATATGGAGGGGAAGATTGTCCATCGGTGGGAGAGCGAGCATCATCCATCGAACTCCGCTTATCTCCTGCCAAATGGCCACCTCATGCGATCCGCGAAAGTGTTAGGCAACGAAGTCTTTGGAAGTCGCGGCCCAAGCGGTGGCCGAGTCGAGCTCTTCGACTGGGAAGGCAATGAGCTCTGGAATTATGTGTATTCAAGTGATGATTACCATCAGCACCACGATATCGAACCCCTTCCGAATGGCAACGTTCTGATACTGGCTTGGGAACGGAAAAGCAAAGAGGAAGCCATCGCCGCTGGCAGGAAGCCCGACACGGTTTCCGATCGCGGGATGTTTCCCGATACGGTAGTCGAAGTCAGGCAGACGGGCCCCACTTCCGGCGACATAGTCTGGAAATGGAGCGCTTGGGACCACCTTATCCAGGACCACGACCCAAGCAAAGCCAACTACGGCGATGTATCCGCCCATCCAGAACGGCTGGACATCAACCTCAATCCTCGGCCTCGACCCGATTGGATGCATACCAATGCCATAGACTACAATCCTGAGCTCGATCAGATCGTATTGAGTCCTCGATCGTTTAACGAATTGATTGTCATAGATCACAGCCCTTCAACCAGAGAAGCCGCTGGCAGCTCTGGCGGGCGGGCAGGCAAAGGAGGCGATATCCTCTATCGGTGGGGAAACCCAGCCAACTACCGAGCCGGTACCCAGGCCGATCAGAAACTCTTCGCCCAGCACGACACCCGCTGGGTACAGGCCGGGCAACCCGGTGCTGGGAATATAACCATATTTAACAACGGGGCCCGGCGTCCCGACGGCGATTGGTCGTCTGTCGACGAGATCGTACCGCCTATCAATCCAGATGGCTCCTATCGGACCGAAGCTGGCAAGGCATTCGCTCCGCAAGCGCCAACGTGGAGCTATTCCTCTCCCGGTGCGTTTTATTCTTCCTTCATTTCCGGAGCCGAACGCATCCCTAATGGCAACACGCTCATCTGCTCCGGCGCCGAAGGCATCTTCTTCGAGGTCACACTCGATAAGCGGATCGCCTGGGAGTATCGCAATCCGGTTACCCGACCGCCCGCAGGGCCGGAAGGCCCGCACAGTGTTTTTCGCGTCGTTCGCTACCCGTCCGATTATCCCGGAATCAAAGGCAGACTTGTTTCGGATTGATCACCGCTGAACAAATTATTCCCAATTCGGAAAAGTCGGCCCAGATCCCCATTCGATTGCTTGGACCCGCGAGCTCTTCCCCGATATCGGCCGCCATGCCTGCCAATCTATGATCGATATGAGCCGCCATCAACTTTCCAAGGGTATCATTAATCCCGAAGTGCTCAACAAGCCTTCATTTCGGCAAAAGTGGAGGAGACTCGCCCTCTAATCCTAACCATGCGTTTGCTTATTTCATACCTCGCCCTTAGCTCGCCGACCTTCCCACTCTTATTGCTAGCCTTCCTGACATCATGCAAATCGAATAAACCGAAGGTGTCGGTCGCGGATGGCGTTCTCCTCGTCGATGGGGCGGCATTCGACATCAAAGGAATCTGCTGGAATCCTATTCCCGTCGGCGAAAAGCATCCTGATGGGCTAGCGTTTCGCAAAGATAGTCCCACTTACAGTCTCGAATACATCGAGCGGGATTTGACGCTGATCGCCGAAGTCGGCTCTAACACTTTGAGAACCTACCAGCCAATCCTAGATCGCGACGTTTTGGATCTTGCACACGCTTACGGACTAAAAGTTATCGTTCCCGTATTCATCCACCACGCTACGACAAACGATGAGGCCAAGCAGCTGGTTTCCAGCCTCATGAATCACCCGGCGATCCTGTTTTGTGAGATTGGCAACGAGTGGAACTACAACAATTTCTATAA
>JAYZHU010000220.1:0-9248 GCA_036166175.1 Verrucomicrobiota bacterium
CTCGATTCTCCGAAATACGGATACGTATGACTGAAGCGACTGATTATGGCTCGAACCTAGAGAGCTGAGTAGCGTCGTGATTCTG
Source organism: Verrucomicrobiota bacterium (assembly GCA_036166175.1). GTDB lineage: Bacteria > Verrucomicrobiota > Verrucomicrobiia > Opitutales > Opitutaceae > Pelagisphaera. The sequence goes on from JAYZHU010000220.1 coordinate 86, forward strand.
AACCAAATCCCCAACCTATTCCGCTGACGAAGCGGGGCGCCCATGGCGTTTTCCGCCCTATGCCTGGCATTCGTTTATAAGCTACCGGTGACATCACTCCTCCCGATATACAGGAAACTAACGACGCTGTCGCTTGGGTCCACTACCGACTATATGCAGACTCCGATACTAATCAAGGACCGGCCCTATGGCTGCGACGATCGGGGAACTCTGACCTGCTTCGATGCCAAGAGTGGAGAAATCATCTTCAGCGAGCGTCTGCCGGGAAACGGTTTCACTGCTTCGCCCGTGTCCGATGGACAGCTCCTCTATATTACGAGAGAGTTTGGCAAAATCTGGTTAGTGGAAGCAGGACGCGAATATTCGGAGGTCGGCATCAACGAATTGGGCGACAATTGCCTAGCGACTCCAGCCATTTCCAACGGGACACTGTATTTTCGTACTCAAGGCTCACTCTTGGCGATTGCGGATCGCCCATAAGCCGAACAGATATTCCCTTCCGTCCAACCACTTCTTTTTTTCAACTAGCTGGGCGGGATCCCGCAGGTTACCCGCAAGCATCTTCTTGAATTCGTAATAGGCAGGGCGATACCGTAGGGAACCATCATCTGCGACATCAATAAGCCCAAATCCCTTGGATACAAGCTGCCACCAGTATACACGCTCGACCAATCCGCTCGACCAAGCGTCCTCGTAGTAGCGTTTTAAATACGTTCCAGCATCGTCTTCACTAACGCATTCCTTCTCCCCGGTGGGGGCGTAGGGACTTTGGTTTTCCAAGGGCCAGTTAACCTCGGTGATCCAGAATCGATGGTTAGCTCGGTTGGAGCAAAGCACGCAAGCTACGAAGTGATAGATCTTCTGGGTAAAATCGAAAACAAGCAACTGCCTGTTTCGCGGGCAACCGCGGCGATCTACATAAAGAGCGCAACCTACAACATCCCAGTAAATTTTGTATCCATTCAGCAAGGAACGTATAAAGGGAATGGGTTCAAAATCGAGAATGCAAGGGCCAACAAGATGAATTTCTGGATAGTCCAATCGGAGATCTTCGGCAACTGAAGCGAATGCCAAAAACTCGTCGCTGCTTAATACGCCCCATTTCGATCGATTGATGCCTTGCCCGATCTGGTAATCCTTGATCCTTGGCCAAAATCGCTGAACGATCGTATTCAGGTTTTTATACCACAGTTCATGATCTAGAATGTGTTGGCGATCCTGCATGACGCAAAGAACGAATTCGCAATCCGGGAGGGATTCGACAAATTCCCAATGCTCCTCCAGCCGATCCATTTCCCATAGAGCAAAACGAAGCAATATCTGGCGAACTCCCAGAGCTTCGATCTCTCGAGCGAGGCGCGGACTATCACAAGAGTGCAGAGCCACCGCTACTCCCATGAAGTCAATCCTGTCCTCGGTGCGGCGTTTCCAATTCTTCGGTCGATATCCTAACGACAGCGCTCCTTGAACTAAGACGATAGCCGGGAAAGCGACCAAGGAAGTAAGGGCAGATTTTGCATAAGACCAAAAACTGCCTTTCAAGCGTTGGAGCAACGAGAATTGCCGACGTATCGGATACGGCTGCTCGCTAAATGCATCCCAGGTGGACTGATTTACTTTTGGATCAGAGTCCAATTTTTCTCCTCCATGGTCGGGTTGCATTTTTGATTTGCCACTTCAACGCGTAGTTCTGTCGGCTCTCACGATAGGCCCTATCCAGCTCTTCTAGTGGGGATCGAACATGCGCCGCATAGGCTTCGAGCATAGGCTTAATCAAGTCGTCGGGCAAGTCGGCCTGTACAAGCGAGGTGATCGCCGCCCGATTTGAAACGGGACCAAACCGCATTCGATTGTTATCCACGATATGGAGTTCCCATCCGTCCTCTGAATTTCTGGTGAATAGGAGGTTTCCCGGGGTCAAGTCCAAATGGAGGATTTGAGATTGGTGCATTTGGGCGAGCGATTGGCCAAGCAAACGGGCCTTCTCGATTCGTTGAGGCAATTCAGGCCTGTGAAAATCGCGTGCTTCGTGCTCGAAAGGCGTGAATCGGCAAATGTAGAAGCTTTCATCTAGCCAGGAGCCTTTCCAAGACTCCACCCACGCCACTGGCGCTGGGGTATTCAATCCCGCCTCAATCAGGCGTTCAGAGTGGAAATAAGACCGCTTCGCCTTACCCGGAAAGACGCGATAGACGAACTTTCTCCACACGCCACCATTGGGGAAACGCTTCACCACGAGATCCAAGTCATCGAAACAGCAACGATATAGCTGATTGCGCCCACACTGGATCAAACCGGCATTCGAGAACCGATCATCGGCTTCCGGCAGCTCTTCTAGCCAGTTTCGCCAAGCGGGTTTGTTGTAGCTGTCGGCAATCTGCATTTTCAGTGGCATGGACTAGGCCAAAAATATGTCTTGGGAATTAAAGCGAATTGCGGATTGTCAGCAGATCCCGATTGACGGAAATTTCGGATAAAACTCAGGAGAGACGAGATGACGTATAGATTTTCTCAGTTGTAGCAAATTGCAAGCGGTTCGTCCATCTTCATTGGAATTTGGCCACAACACATCTGAGATTGCCCTCGAGGGACCGACCAGCATCATTCGCCCCTCAAATGTTCAACGACATAAAAACATTCTACGCCCTCATTCGTCCTTACCAGGGCAAGATTTGGCTTTCCGCGGTTTTCGGATCCGTTGGAGGCGCCCTGACCGGAGCGGGGCTGACCAACGGAGTAGAACGTCTGTTTTCCAACGTATTCAGCGATGACCAATCGCTATCGCTCAACGAAATCATGCTGGTCGCGGCGATCTTCCCGCTGCTATTCCTCATCATCGGAGTGTCTAATTTTCTAGGGGCCTACCTGCTCCACTCGGCCGGGCTAGCGGCTATTCGGGATCTTCGAATTCGGGTTTTCGATCGTCTTCAACTGCTTTCCTTCGCATATTTTCAAAACAAGGCCAGCGGAGACCTGATCGCCCGGATCACCGGCGATACGCAGATGCTGCAGATAACCCTGAACTATGTGGCTCGTAAATTCATCACCCAGCCAGCAACGATTGTCGGTGCTCTTTACTTCCTGGGCCTCAAAGCGGTTCAAAATGACGGCGTGCTAGAAATCTACCTTTGCCTGGCCGCCCTGCCCATTGTCGTCTTCCCCATTCGCCATTTCAGCCGAAAACTATCTCGCAAGGCGATTAAACAACAGGAAGAGTTTGGTGGCCTAACGCAGAATATAGCCCAGAATTTGAGCGCGGCTAGAGAGGTTCGGGCTTTCAATCTAGAGGATCGGGAATCGACCCGCTTTCGCAATCGGGCAGCCCATCTGTACCGGTCCCAAATGAAAGTCGTGAAGTACGGGTTCTCGCTGCCGCCGGTCATCGAAACCATTTCCTCCGTTGGACTATCGATCGCCTTCGTAATAGGCTACTACCAAGGGGTGGCAGGGGGAGTCTTCACCGGGGTCTTTCTGGCCCTCTATTTTCTCTACACCGCGGTTAAAAGTTTAGGGATGTTCGCAGCCGAACTATCGAAGGGAGCAGCCGCCCTAAAACGAGTGGAGGAAATCCTGAATCAGCCGATCGAGGTAGCCGAAGACCCAGAAGCTAAACCGTTCGGGTCCGCCAATGGGGATATACAATTCGACCAGGTGGATTTCGCTTACGACTCATCTCCCGCCGTTCTACAAAATGTGGCCGCCCGGATCCCAGGCGGCTCCACCTGCGCCTTGGTCGGCCCCAGCGGATCGGGGAAAAGCACCTTTGTGAATCTAGTTCCCCGATTCTTCGACGTTGCCAGGGGATCGATCTTCGTCGACGGCAGAGATCTACGTTCGATGCCTCTAAAAGATCTTCGCCAGCAAATCGCTATCGTCTCTCAGGATCCCGTTCTCTTCGATGACACCGTGATCGAGAATATACGGCTAGGTCGCCAAGATGCTACCGACGAGGAAGTGAAAGCTGCCGCTAAAGATGCATTCGCCGATGACTTTATTCAAGCCCTAGATCGTGGATACGACGAAATCGTAGGCGAACGCGGAGCAAGGCTCTCTGGCGGGCAGCGCCAGCGTCTCGCCATCGCCCGAGCCTTTTTGCGGACGGCGCCGATTCTGATCCTCGACGAAGCCACCTCAGCTCTAGATTCTGAAAGCGAGGAAAAGATCCAGCAGGCGCTAAACAAGCTAATGATCGGCAAAACCGTTCTCATCATCGCTCATAGATTCAGTACAGTAGTATCAGCTCAGCAAATACTCGTTTTCGAGAACGGACAAATCATCGATTCTGGCTCCCATGAGGAACTGCTCGAGCGTTGCCACTTGTACAAACGTCTCTTCCAAAGGCAGAGTTGAATAGAATTTATTAACGGGAGACGCTATCGTCGACCGGGTTGGGTCTGCGGGTAAGAACCTTTATGGGTCCTATTCGCTTCGAATACGGGGCCAATCTCGATAGGCGGCCATTCGACCCAAGCGGAACCTTCCATTTTTCGCTCGGGTACCCTTTTTGAGTTTTGCCCACTGCCGTGAAGAGCCTGACTACAAATTTAAAAACACGCTTTCCTCCATGAATCTGCTTTCCCACGCCCTCCTTTCGCAATCCGAGGATGATCATGTTTTTACCGTGAACGTCCTCTGGGACTTTATCGGGAGGGACTTGCGGCAGGATAGACGGGATTTCGTTTCTCGTGGATCCAAAATTCATCGGGCAATCGACCGAGAAACGGATTGCTCCGAAGAATTCAAGCAGGCCCTCCACCTCGTGTCTGACTACACGGAATCGGTATCTGGCGTGGTGGTCGATATTGCTTTGGATTACGCCCTTTCCCACGACTGGAACCACTACAGCCCAGACAATCGTCTAAAGTTATTCGATCGCTTCTACGACCGAATGGAAAAAGTAGCCCCGGGCATTTGCGAACGGGCAGTCAGCCTCATTGCCTCGATGAGGGAACGCAATTGGTTTAAGTCCTATGGGGAATTGGCTGGGATCGAACGCGTTTTCCATCGCCTAGCCAGCCGTTGCGGCAACTTGAACTCCATCATTGGAGCGGAAAAAGAGATCGATCGCAATGTCGATCATTACTTGCGCCTTATGCGCTCCCTGTATCCAAAAGTAGGAGCCGCAGTAAAACGATTATAGATCCTCCAACCTATCGAGGGCCAGTTGCCGGTCAAGTCGCCCGTTCCCAATCGCGGGACCTGCGGCGATAAATGATGCTCTTCTTATGCTCTTTGGAATCTTTCGCGAATCGTTCTTCGTCTGGATCCCAATAAACGGTTTTCCCAGAACGGATGGCTAGGTGGCCTAAGTGAAGCATGCTGGAAAGGCGATGTCCAGCTTCTGCGTGATAAGTCGTCTGCCCACGGCTGAGTACAGCATCGGCAAAATTTCTCTGCTCGCTATCGGGACGCGGCCAGAAATTCGGATGATCATCTAGCTCAAGATTCCTGAACAGATTCATGTCGCTAGCGGAAAGTTCGCCATTCCATTTCTCGCATTGAATCCAGCCTTCCGTTCCTTCGAAGCGAACGAAGATCTTGCGAGCCGTATCCCGCACCCGAATGGTCGCGTTATTCGAATAGCGAAACAGAACATCGTATCCAGATGGAGCCGTGACATACGAATTCTTGGCCATCTCTTTGCTCCTTCCCAAGATTTCCATGGGGCCACTCTCATCCATTCCAATACCGATTTGAGCTGTATCGCAAAGATGGGCACCCCAATCAGTAAGGCTACCACCACTGTAATCCACGTGCTGGCGCCATCGCTGGGGATCGGTAACTGTGGGCGTGTATTCGGCGTAGGGCGCCGGACCCAGCCACAAATTCCAATCGAGATCATCGGGGACTGGAACCGGATCTTCCAAATCAAACATGGGCTTATTCGGCTGGCCGCACTCGACAGAATGAACCTCGCCAATCGCTCCCGTCCGAGCCAGCCCAGCCAGCATCCAATACTTGATCAAGCTGCGGTCCTCGATGCCCCATTGGAAAACCTTTCCAACTCTCGCCGCTTCCTCGACCAGTTCCCGGCCCTCCGTAATCGTGAGGCTAGGCTTCTCGCAGAAAACGTCCTTGCCGGCACGCAGCGCCATCATTGACATGGGAACATGCCAATGATCCGGGGTGGAAATCACCACTGCATCAATGTCGTCTCGCCCGATGATTTCGCGAAAATCCTGATATGCCACGCAATCGGAGTTGCGATAAGTCTCGTCGACGATGGCCTTGGCCGCATCAGCCGCCGGGAGCTTGCAATCGCAAACCGCAACGACATGCGTTCGGTCGTCCGCCAAAAAACCTGCCAAATTCATTCGGATTCCTTGGCCGCCCATTCCGATGAATCCTAATGTGATCCGTTTCGAAGGGGCAGTGGATCCGAACAATTTCGAAGAGAGAATGAGAGGGGCCGTCGCAATCACGCTGGCACCGACCGACCGGTTGAAAAATTGGCGACGATTCATGGGTTGGACAACGTGATAAGCAAACGCAGCGTCATCGCAAGAGCTTTACTCAATCTGTTGGAAGGCAGATTTCCAATCAAGACGCTTAAAGAGGCCAAAGAAAACAAGTGTTGCCACTTCGAAACCAACCGCCCAAAATCCCGTCGCTGTCTCAGAACGCCATTGAAATTCTATCTGACGTATCTTCTCTGCATTCCCCTATTGGGGCTGCTTCTCGCCTCCTGCCAGACCACCGGTTCGCAGGACAGTGATACGTTTATTTTTCTGGATCGGTCGGAAACCTTGTTCGTGAATTTCAGACATTCCGTTAGTCCTGAATACCAACTAAACTATCCGGATATCGCCGACAATATGGAACGAATGCGGCGGCAGGATTTCGAAACTGTCATGGAAGAGCTTATACAAGCAGCTCAACTTCCGATGAACGTTCAAATACTAAGAAAGAGAGAAGAGCCTGGAGATGGACCTCTGTTAGATATCTTCGCGATACGATTCGAGCAGGAAAAATCGAGCCACCTCGTCGCTACTTTGGAAGCCAAACTTTCCAAGTACGGCGAACTCAACACCTTGGGAGCCTATCACGAACGCCAGATTCCCCCTCCCCTGTTGAGACGCGATCAGATCGATCGGGCTTTCCGCGATGTCTTACGGGAGCCCTTGCGCGAAATTGTCAACGACCTCGTAGCTCATTTTGAAACTCCCGAGGAACGCGAGATCGTGAACGCTCCGCTCGAAGAATTGGGCGCGAACTAGTGAAAATCTAATAATTTAACGTATTCAAAATTTGGTCACGATCTCGCAAGTGACCGAGTTAGCGAGAAAACAGTCTTCATGAGCCTTGTGATGTATGGCTTCTAGCGTTGCTCGATCCGGATCGCTATTTTCCGCGAATACGATCTGAGGATGCAAGTCGACCTTGGCTATTACGAATTTGCCTTACTCATTCTTCGCCAAGTGACCTATCGCCTCATCATTGTAGCTTTCCACCACGATCTTCTTGAACGAAGCAATCGCTAGGAATGTCAACATGTGGCAGCTCGACAGCGATGCCACAAAGGCTTGCTCGGGATCCACTTTTGAAGCGTCGCCGAGAAATTGAGCAGCGGCCGACACCTCGACGGATAGACCATTTCCGAAAGTCCAGGAGTGATTGCGGGAATAGGTCTTGTATCCAAAATCAAGTCCGTTTCGCTCCCAGCGAAGAATTGCTTTATGTTCCGACATAGACTGGGCAATCTTCATCAATTCGAAGCTTTGGGCAAGCGTTACCACCCCAAGAACTGAAAGGACCGAGATATCGCGATCGTTGCAATTCCTCCGACCTATCTTAACATTGAGTAATAGTATTCCACGTTGTCCACGTACTGAATAGTTTCTTGCGAATGCCGACCGGTCACCTGAGGCAGGCCCTGCTTAATACAGTCCCAACGTCGCCCGCTGCACAAGTTTTGCTCCCGCACCACTTTCTGGGCCCGGACAATATTCCCCATTCCTGCATTGTATGAAGCGAACATCAACCTCAACTTCTCCTGCCAGCTTCTCCGTTCCGTCCAGAAATTCAAGCACTCTAAATTGTAGCGAATGCCCGCATGAATATTGGCCCTCGGGTCATAGGGCGTCGGAGGCAGACCGATCTCTCGGGCAATTTCCTTATAGGTGCCGGGCATCAATTGCATCAATCCCATCGCTCCCGCCGAACTTTTCGCATTCGGCTCTAGGCGGCTCTCTTGAATGCTCTGGGCCTTGAACCACTTCCAGGACATGCGCCCGAAATAAGTCCGCGTATACTTCCGGAAATATCCGTCGTATCGCCGTGTCAGATCCAGTTTGAGATGCCGGTCCTGAGAGGGATTTAGGCGGCTTTCGTCGCTCAGGATGAGCATCTCGAACGACTGGAAAAGCGACAGAAGAAACGCTAAACCTAAAAAACAGAATACGTAGCCGCGTAGCGCCATCGGATCAGCGCATCGTGAAACTCAACAGCAAACAAACCGACAACAGAAAGAAGCCGGCGAAAATAGCCGCGGCAATATTCCCTTTCTGAATCTCTTGAACGAAATCGATATTCTTGAAGACATGGCGATCCACAACCCACAGGATTCCGACGGCCAATAAGGTGGTCAAGCTGGCGTAGAATACATTGACCAATAGCGAGAAAAAACTGCTGAAAAATACATCCATGAACGCCAACGTGGTTATACTAATCATAGCCCTGGAAAATTAACGACTCCAGTTGGCAAGGCAAGGGTGAATCGGCTCACTCTACGAAGTGTCAATTACCACAAAAGGCAGGGCTGGCCATCCGTAGTCAGCCGGATTGAGTCGATCAAATTTCGGCAGCTTAGGGATAAGCAGACCTACCCAATGACAGATAGTTGACTCGATATTCGCTTCCCAACCAAAGCTTGGGACAGCTATTTCTAAAAATTTTCCCAACACTTTACCGAGCCAAGTACCCGCCATCCACGACCAAGTCGCTGCCAGCCACAAAAGACGATTCGTCGCTGGCCAAAAACGCCACCGCGGCCCCCACTTCTTCCAGTCGGCCTTGGCGTCCGAGCGAGTGCATCGACGAGGCCCTCGCGTTTTCCTCTTCCTCGTCCAGGCCCAAGTCCTTACACGAGTTCACAAATGCGCTCGTATAGATATATCCAGGACAGATGGAGTTCACACGTATGTTAGAATCAGCGAGATCCGTT
>JAYZHU010000221.1:0-6232 GCA_036166175.1 Verrucomicrobiota bacterium
GTAACCGGCAATTTAAGCCGCCCAGTAATCGCTCTTACGGCCAGAGAGCTCAATCAGGTAGGCTTCAGCGTCTTGACTTTTTCATTTTCGGGTAACGGGGAATCGGAAGGCGACTTCCGCGACTCCTGCGTTTCGAAAGGCGTTGAAGATCTGAAAGCGGTGATGGATGCACTCGGCAGCAAGAAAATTGCCTACATTGGCCACAGCATGGGTGCAGCAATCGGTGTGTTGTCGACCGCTCGAGACAACCGGATAAGATGCCTTGTTTCTTTGGCTGGAATGGTCGATACGAGGAAATTCGCCGAAACGGAATTCGGTGGGGAAATCCCCGACCAAGGCTGCATGTGGGATGAAGAAAGCTGCCCGCTCTCGCAAGCCTTCATGACTGACCTCTGCGAAACCGTCGGCTCGGTAATCAAGGAAACCGATCGCGTGAAAGTCCCCTGGTTGCTACTCCACGGCAGCGTAGACGACGTCGTCCTTCCCAAAGACAGCGAAGTAGTTAAAGAGCGGCTCGGTGACCGAGTCGATCACTTCGTTATCGCGGGTGCTGACCACAGCTTTAATGATCACCGCCAACAGCAATTGGAAGAGGTTGTGAAGTGGCTTAAGAAGCAATGTAGCTAATTGTAATGACTCGCCCGTATAGTTCGACGCAGACCCCAATTCCTGGAACAGTCGAACCAATTTTCGCAGCCCAAGGTTCAACCATTCCATTCAGAACCTTTCTAGTGAATCCTTCAATCCCAATAATATGAAACAATCGATCGTTATTTTCGCCCTACTCTCCATCCTGACAACCTCGTTCGGCTCGGTCCGTATGGGAAGCGGTATAATGACCTTCGATACTGTTACCGGCTGGGGGCTCGGGGTAGATGGCAAATCAGTGCTCGGTCCCACCCATGGCTCCGTCGTTATCGACAAGGCGGGCAACATATATACAAGCGCCATCAAGGGCGTCGTCGTTTTTAATCCGGCGGGTGATGTTATCCGCACATTCATCGACGAGGAATATAGCAGCATCCACGATATGGAAATCCGCGATGAAGATGGGATCGAATACATATACGGTGCCCGAAACAAAGCTGGGTTCGGAATAAAATTCGAAACGATTTCCGGAAAAATCGTTCTGAAAATCGGTCTGAAAAACGAGTCGGGACTCGCGCTGACTGGCCTTAAACCGACTGCGATCACCGTCGCTCCAAACGGCGACATTTTTCTATCCGACGGCTACGCGAGCAATATCATTTTCAGGTACGATAAGAATGGCAAATACCTCAGCCACTTCGGCAAGAAGGGCGATGGTCTCAAAGAGTTCCACACGCCACACGGTATGACCTTAGATACTCGCTACGATCCGCCGCGCTTGCTTATCTGCGATCGCAACCATCTTCCAAGCGGAAGACTCCTACACTACGACCTCGACGGAAATTTCATAGAGGAAGCAGCGACGAGATTGAACATGCCAACATCAGTCGCTATCCAAGGCGAATACGTATCGGTTCCCAGCCTCGATGGTCGCTTGTATATACTCGACAAGAACAATTCTGTCGTGTCCGTTCTTGGTTTCAAATCAGACCCAGGAGAATCTTTGTATAGAGTTCACCAAGAAGACTGGGTGGAAGGGGTTTTCTCTGGAACGCACGGATCCTATTGGGATAAGGACGGCAACCTCTACGTCCAAGACTGGAACATAGACGGCCGCATCATGAAACTTGCACGCGTAAAATGGTGATTTGATTTATCAGGCTAAAAAGCTGAACCTAAGAGGCACAGGGCTGTGAAGTCGCTCCGTTTCGATCAATGTGAAGTGTATTTTTTTCTTACACTAACCAACCTTAACTCGCTTGCTTAAACGGCCGGTGACAACCCATTCTGCAACGGAGATATTGCCTTCGCAGTCAAAGCAGGCGTCGTGCGGGTGGACGATTTTACCAGGCTCCCATAGATGGCGCCTTGTACGCAAACCGACGCTTTTGTCGATTGACTTTGCTCGCCAGGTTTCGTCGCCTCCAAATTGAGCGACAACTTTATTTTGCTTATCTAGAATCGTGATACGGGCACGACGGTCGGGTACCAGCAAGAGGTCACCCTGTACATCGATGCTGGCTGGGAAGATAAACGCCCTACGTTTTGAGTTATCTCCCATCCATATCGAACCATTGAAGACGCTTGTTTGCGCGGTCTACGGCCACCAATTTGGGCGTACAATCACTATCGATTTGGAAGCTACAGTCTTGTTCGCCATGCTAGGAGTGGCGTACTTTTTAGCGTTACTAGGAAATCGAAACAGCTATTCGATCTATTAAGAATGATGATTAATACCGCGATAACCTGGAACATAAATCTAAACATTCTCTATTCGGTAAATATTATAAGCCGCAATAGCTCGGTCACTTGGACCGAGATGATCAGCGTCACCTTCGAATTGTATTAGCTAAACTGAACCGCCGGACAGACTAGTTTTTAGCGATGATTCCAGATGCGTCCAAGGATGCCGGACAATCTAAAGCGATCCTAACTCGGTCCGCACCTTAGGCCATTATATCTCGCACCAGGTGACCGTGAACATCGGTTAATCGGTAATGGCGGCCTTGGAATTTGTAGGTCAATCGCTTATGGTCGATGCCCAGCAAGTGCAGCATCGTAGCGTGTAAATCGTGAACATGCACCGGGTTTTGGGTTATATTGTATCCAAAATCATCGGTTTCGCCATGAGTGATGCCTGGCTTTACTCCAGCTCCGGCCATGAAGATCGTAAAGCAACGCGGATGATGATCCCGCCCATAATTATCTTCGGTTAATGTCCCTTGGCAATAGACGGTGCGCCCGAACTCCCCGCCCCAGACAACCAAGGTATCTTCCAAGAGCCCCCGGCCTTCAAGATCCTCGATCAGAGCCGCTGATGCCTGATCCGTATCGTAACACTGTCCGGGGATCTGGTTGGGCAGTACCTTGTGCTGATCCCAGCCCATATGAAACAATTGCACGAACCTCACGTCACGCTCGATGAGTCGCCGAGCTAGGATGCAATTGCTGGCGAACGTGCCTCGCTTACGTGACTCTGGTCCATAGGCTTCGAATGTCGACTCCAGTTCGGTCGAAAGATCCGTCAATTCGGGCACGGAAGTCTGCATGCGGTAGGCCAACTCATACTGGGAAATACGGGTGGCGATTTCGGGATCTCCAGACTCCTCGTATTTCTTTTGATTGATGGCATTCAGGTCGTCCAGCATTCTCCGGCGAATCGAGGAGTCCAAACCGTCCGGATTATTCAAATACAGAACGGGATCCCCGATGCCTCGGAAACGGATTCCCTGATGGGTCGTGGGCAAGAAACCGCTTCCCCAGAGACGATCGTAAAGCGGTTGGCCGCCCGGACGTCCGGTTCCGGTGGAAACCATGGCCACGAAGGCGGGGAGATTGTCATTCATGCTGCCTAAGCCATAGGATAACCAAGACCCCACGCTAGGGCGGCCGGCGATTTGGGAACCCGTCTGGAAAAACGTAATCGCGGGATCATGGTTTATGGCCTCCGTGTACATCGATTTGATAAAGCATAGCTTATCGGCTATGCGCCCGATGTTCGGCATGAGCTCGCTGACCCAAGCTCCGCTTTCGCCAAGACGCTTGAAATCGTAGATCGTCGGGGCGATCGGAAAACGCTTTTGCCCGACCGTCATTCCCGTAACGCGCTGATCTCCTCGAACGGAATCAGGCAGGTCTGTGGCGAAGCGTTTCCGTAGCTCTGGTTTCCAGTCGAAAAGATCCAGCTGGGAAGGCGCTCCCGATTGGAACAGATAGATCACCCGTTTCGCCTTAGGAGCAAAATTAGGAAAGGCCTTTCCCGGTCCATCCTCCGCCAATAGGTCTCGCCCGAGCAAGCTGCTTAGGGCGGCCGCGCCGAGGCCCGTCGCCGTTCTGCCGAAGAACTGGCGTCGATTCATTAGAAGCTGGGATTCTGTAATCGGATTCATGGATACAGTTTATTCCTTGGTGAGCGTTTCGTCTAAATTCAGAAGTACATTGGCCACGACCGACATGGAGGCAAGCTCAGTGGCTTCTATCTCGTCGCTAGGCGCCGAGACCCCTACCGCCACCAAGTCCTTCGCCTGTTCAGGGTTCGACTCGTAAATCTTCAAGTAATCCCGGTAGCCATTAACTAGAAGGTCTAGCGAATCCGCATCCGGTTCGCGACTGAGTACGAGCTTGTGTCCGAAAGCGATTTGTTCGTCGACTGAAAGCCCGCCCTCAATCAGCATACGCTCTGCTAGCGCTCTTGCTGCCTCTACGAATTGCTCGTCGTTCATAAGATTCAAAGCCTGCAATGGGGTGTTCGTTCGAGCTGTCAAAACTGAACAGGCTTCGCGAGAGGCATTGTCGAAATTCATCATTGATGGCGGCGGCACCGTTCGCCTCCAAAAGGTGTATAGGCTCCGCCGGTACAGATCACTCCCCTCCCCTACGACGTATTTGTAGCCCTTGGCGCTCACTTCGTCCCAAAGACCCTCTGGCTGGTAAGGCATAACTGGCTCCCCACCGATATCCTCGACCAGAAGTCCCGATACGGCTAAAGCTTGGTCCCTAATCGATTGCCCATTCAACCGGTAGCGCGGACCTCGAGCTAGCAGACGGTTCTCGGGATCCTTTTCCAAAAGGTCTTCGCTTACCCGCGAAGACTGACGGTAGGTCGAACTCATAACGATGAGCTTTTGCATTGCTTTGATATTCCACCCGTTATCGATGAAGGCACCGGCCAGCCAATCGAGCAGCTCGGGATGGCTCGGCGACTCTCCTTGCGAACCAAAATCCTCGGCTGTCTTCACCAACCCATTTCCAAAGTATATCTGCCAGTAGCGGTTTGCAGCCACGCGAGCGGTAAGCGGATTTTCCGGATCGACTATCCACTTCGCCAAGCCCAGGCGATTTCGCGGCCATTCCGACTTCATCGGTGGCAACGTTTCCAAAGTCCGTGGGCTCAGGGATTCACTTGTATCCGGCTGATCATAAGCGCCCCGTTTTAATACATAGGACTTTCGAAGGCCGGGAGTCTCTTTCATGATGCTCACCTTCTCCGTCGCTTTCGATTCAAAGGCTTGCAGAGCTTTTTTCCGTTTCGCCAATTCCTTAACAAGAGCCTGTCCCTCAGCTCCAGCTTCAATCCATGCAACCTCCAGAGCCGCGCGAGCCGATTCACTGGCAGCCGCGAAGAGGAGATCCCTCGGGTCCAATTTTGACAAAAGGACCATGTCTTCCTCGGTTAAGGCCTTATCGTAAATCTGGACATCATCGATAACGCCCGCGCTGAGAGTCGCATCGCGCAAGAACTCGCGAGCATCTTTTTCAGCCCGAGCGCCTATCAGCAGAGGGAGGCCGCTCGTCACAGACTCATCAAGACGGTCCAGCAGGATAGATGTTTCCACTCTCACACCATCGATGTATAGCTGCACGCCTTCTGCCTGATTGCTGCCATTCCAAACCACTCCGATCCTGGTAGGCTTGCCGGGCTTGATAACCGGCCTCGACACAACCTCTACCCCTTTCTCCTTTTCCCGATCCTGCATCAGTTGAAAGGATACCCGGTAATCCTTATTAGGACCCGCATCCTCAAGCATAATACGATACCCATTGAGCGAATCCTTTTCCGCCATGACCAGAATCGGCCCTTCTGAACCAGCGAATCGGGCCGGAGCGTTTATCTGGGCCAGCCAGGTTTTTGGCTGACTAGAATCATATCCGCCTTCATGAGCGCTTTCGATCTTGATGTAGCCCGTCCTTCCCAGCCGGAAACCGGAACCATAGGTCGCATCGCCGACAAGACGAACCTCACTCTCAGATCGTCCGATTAAAAGGCCTTTTCTCAAGGGATTACGAGCATCTATCGTTGTCCTATTCACCTCCGCGTCGAGCGGCATGTGCAGCGACGCGAGAGGTAGAGATTCGAGTGTTTCCACTTTTTCAGAGCGAGCCGCCTGCTGTTCTGCTATCCATGCTTGAAAGGCTTCGCTATTACGCCCTGGCAGTTCTTGTATTCGAGTTTCTGTTTCCGCTACATCTTCCTTGAGTCGCTCATGCTCTTCCCCAGTCCCTCCGGTGTAGACCACCATATTTGGAGTGGGGGCGATCGTTCCGTCCTGTCCATGCTCGTCGATATTGTTGAAGAAAGCGAACAGACTGTAGAAGTCTTTCTGAGTAATCGGATCGTATTTATGGTCGTGGCAGCGAGAGCAAT
>JAYZHU010000222.1:0-5371 GCA_036166175.1 Verrucomicrobiota bacterium
ATAATCGTGTCTCTACCTACGGCGAAGTAGTCGAGGGGATAGAGCTACGATTGCGTTTCCTAAGAGAAGTCGGATTGGGGTATCTGACCTTAGACCGTCAATACAATACCCTAAGTGGAGGCGAGGCTCAGCGCGTTCGCTTGGCCACGCAGCTAGGTATGAGTCTTGTCGGAGTTGTCTACGTTCTCGATGAGCCTAGTATCGGTTTACATCCGAGGGACAATAGGAAATTGATTCAATCTCTCAAGGAGCTTAGGGACCGGGGCAATTCGGTTATTGTAGTCGAGCACGACGAGGAAACGATGCGGGCATCCGACCATTTGATTGAACTGGGACCTGGAGCTGGATCTGCAGGTGGCCAAGTGCTTTTCGAAGGACCTCCGGAGGACTGTCTGAAGGAGGCTAGCGGAAGATTTGAAACTGGGGATTACTTGTCCGGAAAGCGCAATTTGACCAAGTTGGTGGATACAAAACCCCCCCAAGACGAATGGCTGACAATCAAAGGGGCGAGCGAACACAATTTGCGGGACGTCGCCGCCGCGTTCCCGCTTGGATTGCTGACCTGCGTGACGGGAGTTTCCGGATCCGGCAAGTCTACGCTGGTGAACGAAATTCTAGCTAAGGCGGCAGCTCGGGAGTTGAATCGATCGAAAGTTATCCCCGGTAGCCACAAAGGAATCGTCGGACTCGATAAACTGGAAAGGGTGGTCCGTGTGAGCCAGGACCCCATAGGCCAAAGTCCGCGATCCAACCCGGCCACCTATACGAAGCTCTTCGACAGCCTTCGTGATTTATATTCCAAAA
Source organism: Verrucomicrobiota bacterium (assembly GCA_036166175.1). GTDB lineage: Bacteria > Verrucomicrobiota > Verrucomicrobiia > Opitutales > Opitutaceae > Pelagisphaera. Next base: position 805 of record JAYZHU010000222.1, read on the forward strand.
TGCCTTTGTCGCGAGCTCGCGGTTACAAACCGGGCCGATTTAGCTTCAATGCTAGGGGAGGGCGTTGTGAAAGATGCCAAGGGCAAGGAGCAATTAAATTAGACATGCTCTTCATGAGCGATGCCTACATCGATTGCCCGAGTTGTCATGGTACACGCTATAATCGGGAAACCTTGGAAATCCAGTATGGCGGATTGAATATCGCTCAGGCTTTAGACCTATCGGTTGAGGAAGCCAAAGAGCGCTTCAAAAATATTCCCCGCATCATGGATAAACTGAATACGCTAGATGCAGTGGGCCTTGGCTACCTCAAACTAGGACAAGCGGCTAATACCTTAAGCGGCGGAGAAGCCCAGCGATTGAAATTATCGCTCGAATTGTCGAAGCGAGGTTCCGGGAAAGCTCTTTACATACTCGACGAGCCGACTACGGGCTTGCACTGGCTGGATATTCAGAAACTCGCTGATCTGCTATTCCAGCTAAGGGAGCAAGGGAATACGGTTATCGTGATTGAGCATCATCTGGATTTCATTCGATTAGCGGACTGGATTGTAGACCTGGGTCCTGGTGGAGGTTCCGAGGGGGGCGAGGTTGTTTTTGAAGGAGCGGTAGACGCGATACAGAAGTGTCGAAAATCAGAAACCGGGAAAGCGTTGAAGAAGACAACTTAGCCAGTAGGATTTGCGACTCTAGTGGCATGAGCCGGTCGCCCACAGAACGTAGCACAGGCTTCCAGCCTGTGTTCGGTTGAAATATACAGGCAGGATGCCTGTTCTACTTTTCGATATGTTTGCTCGGCTCGCGCCGCCGAAGCGATGCGAAGGAGTGAGATCGAACGCTACCTCAAGAAGGCTGGATATCTCTATTTTCCCTTTTAGAAAAATCTGAGTTTATTCGTGTACATCTGCGGGCAAAAATCCTAGTGCCCTCTCTCCATGAATTCCATGACGCGGACGTCGTAAGCTTTGTAGCGGCCCATCCAGGGGGAGGCGCCAAGCTCTTTGGCGTCGCTTGGCCAGATGGATCGGGACGTTTTCAACACCTCTGGATCGTAGGGATAGTCAGCTCGCACGTGATCCATGGCGTTAATGGCGTGCAAGCGAGCCATGACATTAGGGCTGTTGAGCAAGATGTCGTTGAGAACGGGACGGGGATCCTTTTTCCCGATCCGGGCCAGGTACTCGGCGGCGGCGATCCGATTGGCGGGGATCGGGCTGCGGGTCAAGGCGGTGATTCGCCGCAGGGCTTGCTCGTCTTCGGTTTTCAGAACGAGGCAATTTACCAGGGCCCAGTATTGAACGATCGGATTCCGGTTCCTCAAATCGCGATTAAGCTGGGGCAAGGCCTCCTCGCCTTTGTCGAGCAGCGCATCAGCTGTATTCAGAATCTTACGAAGCGGATATTGGTCGCCGTCCTGGGAGATATTGTAAGGAATTTTTCCAGAGCCTCGGGTCCATTCGACTAGGAGCGATTCGGGAATAAACCCGGAATCATTCGTATTCAGCAAGTGTTGACGATTGGCTCGTCGCATACGCAGCAGGATGTCTCGGTAGGCGGGGTCATTGGCCAGGTTGTTGACTTCGTCAGGATCCTTTTCTAAATCGAAGAGCTCCTCTAGTGGAGCGGGCTGGAAGAAAGCGCTTTGGGCGGCATTGGTCTTGCCTTGCTGAAATAGCGATTCCCACTCGGGAGTGGCGGGATTGTCCCAAAGGTAGTCGACGCGTTGACCGGTTGGCAGATAGGCGAGGTAATTGCGGATGTAATTGAATTTCCCATCGGTCACGCCGCGTTTGAAGTCGATGCGTTCGTCGGCCCGAGCCCGGAAAGTGTGAGCGTAGCGAGGCGCTCGAGACCGCTTTTCCCCCAGAAAGGCTCGGCCTTGCATATGCTCGGGTATCTCGGCCCCGGCGAGACTGAGCAGGGTAGGGGCGAAGTCCACGAATGCCACGATCTCTTCGGTCCGGGATCCCGCGGCGTGCGGCATTAGGTGGGCCCATTTTTCGGGGACGCGTACGATCAGCGGGACATGGGTTCCTGAATCGTAGATGAAGCGCTTGCTGCGGGGCATGATGCCGCCGTGATCGGAGTAGTAGAAAACGATGGTATCCTCGGCCAGCCCTGCGTCCTCCAGCTCTTTGAGACGGTCGCCGACGAAGCTATCCATTGCGTTGATACGCGTGTAGTAGGCGGAGATGCGTTCGCGGACTGTTTCCGTGTCTGGCAAATAGGCGGGCACCCGGATTTGGTCTAGCGGCACCTTGGCTTCAACTGTGTTGCGGGAAGGATGCAGGCAACTCTCGTGTGTCAGGTTGGTATTGAAAATAGCGAAGAACGGTTTGCCTTTTGGCCGGTTTTTCCAGTGAGCGTTTCGACTGCTTTCGTCCCAGCCCACCGTGCTCTGATCGATGTTGTAGTCCTGTTTGCTGTTGTTGGTGACGTAGTAGCCGGCCTCCCGCAAGTACTGCGGATAGATCTTCCAGCGTTCCGGCAAGGGGACTTGGCTGCGCATGTGCTCGCCCCCGAAAGTGTAGGGATAAGTCCCCGTTATGAGGACTGTGCGAGCGGGGCCGCACACTGCTCCGTTGCCGTAGGCATACTCGTAGACAACTCCTTCCGTCGCCAAACGGTCCAGGTTAGGCGTATTGGCATGCGGATTGCCATAGGGACCAAGGTAGTCAGGGCTGTTATCCTCGCTGGTAATCCAGACGATATTGGGTCGATCGGCCGCGATTGCTGTTACAGCGACTGCTAGGGAAATGACCAAGCTGCGATAAAGAGGACATCGATTCATGGTGGCTAAGCTAAGGAGGTTTTGACCGAGCCGTCGACTCGTTTCCTGGGAAACTTGGGTTTTTGGGCGCGATAGAGTGTTTCGATGGAGAGTATTTAAAGGATAAGCGTCGCTAAACGATCACGCCATGCGTGAGCATGATATAGTTTTGGCATAATTGGACCCGTTGTTTCGTAGAAACACCTATTCGCCTTGAAAAGGCGACAAGCGAGGCACGAGCGTTATCAACATCGTTTTCCCCCGGATGCGGGTTCGCTAGTCTATCGCTTTGCGAGGATAAAGGTGTCCGCAAGGGGAAAATAGGTTGGATAAAAGGGGGGGTGTGATGGGTAACTGCCGAGGAGCCATAAAAATGAGTATAACAGGCATCTTGCCTGTATCGAAGGTTTAAGACCACAGGCTGGAAGCCTATGCTACCCTTGGTAGCCGCTCGGCTCGCATCGCCGTAAGCATCGCGGAGGCGTGAGATCGGCCGCTACCTACGTGCGAGTTTCTGAGCGCGTTCTTTCTGATCGATATCTCTCCTGTGGTTGAACCCTATCTTACCTGTCGGGGTTCCTTGAACCTAGTATCGAATCTGCGTTCATTTTACTTATTTGTGGTGTTTTCGTGCCAATCAGGGCTTGACGCCTGTGGTTGAAGTGAAGAGAAAACGGTCGCATACTAAACTTAAACGGCGAGCCCCATGGGTGAAGCGAGCATCTTTTCTTCGTCCGCGAGCTAATCACAACGCATACTGCTTCAAATCGGATCTGCTAAATTTCGGCTACGGAATGAACAGTTTTCCGACGCTGGCAGGTGCTACACTATCCTAAAATTTCCCATATTCCCACTAACTACCCTTAGTTATTAGACTTTCGGCGTTCCCGAACTTACTCGTATTTCGCGTTCCTGCAGAATTCGAGTCCCGTTCGCGTTCGTCGCATCGATGCAAAAACTCACAATTAGCTATAACTAGAAACTACCTGGCTATGATAAAAAACAACCTACTCAGGCTGGCGCTTGCCGGTCTATTAACGACAGGGCTATATGTGCACGCTCAAGACGACGAAGTCATTGAGCTGTCGCCCTTCTCCGTCGATGCCGCGGAAGACGTTGGCTACCGGGCCACTACCACATTGGCCGGTTCCCGTGTCCGCTCGAACATCGGCGACCTTGGGGCGTCCATCGCGGTCGTGACCGAGGAATTTATGGAGGACACCGGCGCTACCGACGGCGAGTCCCTGCTCCAGTTCATCGGCAACGTCGAGGTCGGCGGGGTGTTGGGGAACTTCTCCAACTCCGACGGCGGCAACGGCACGGTCGAGTCCCGTGTCAATCCGCAGCGAAGTCAACGTGTTCGCGGTCTTGTTAGTGCGAACCTGACCCGCGATTATTTCCAAACGGACATTCCGTTCGATTCTTACAACACCGACCGTGTTGTTGTGAATCGTGGCCCGAACTCAATTTTGTTCGGTCTAGGATCTCCGGGGGGTGTAATTAATAATAACCTTAAGCGCGCTTACATCGGTCAAGATACCACCGAAGTTTCCATTCGTTTCGACCATCGTGGAACGTTGCGTGGCACATTCGATATCGGCCGTACGCTGATTGACGATCGCTTAGCGATTCGGGTTGCCGGACTTAGCGAGAAGCAGAAGTACAAACAGAAGCCTGCAGTAACGGATGACACCCGGTTATACATGGCGTGGGAGGCGACAATCTTCAAGAATGAGAATAGCAACTTCCTCGGCCGGACTTCATTGCGGGGTAGCTATGAAACGGGCGAGATTGACA
>JAYZHU010000223.1:0-9453 GCA_036166175.1 Verrucomicrobiota bacterium
GAGAGCCCGATCGATAGACTCCTAACGGTTGAACTGAAAATAATTATTTCATGAGTATATACGCGTCATTGAAAGAAGAGTGCTGCGAAGCCAATAAGGAGCTGCCGAATCTGGGAATCGTCGACCTGACTTTTGGGAATGTATCCATAGTGGACCGAGACCGTGAGGCGATGGCGATTAAGCCCAGTGGCGTGGATTATGATGTTCTCGAACCGGAGGATATCGTCGTGCTCAGGTTGGACGCCACTCTGGATAGCGAGAGCAATCTGGATCTAGAGGCGGCGAAACTCGAAGGATCTATGCGGCCGTCTTCCGATTCGCCTACGCATTTGCGACTGTACCAGGCGTTTAGTGGCATCAATTCCGTAGTGCACACTCACGCTAGAAATGCTACAGCCTTCGCCCAGGCGGGAATGGCGATTCCCTGCTTTGGGACAACGCATGCAGATTATTTTTATGGCGAAGTGCCAGTGACTCGGCCTATTTCAAAAGAAGAAATTAAGCGTCATTACGAATGGGAGACGGCGAATGTCATCGTTGAGCTATTCGAAGACTTGAACGAGAATGAGATTAATGGGGCGCTTTTTCATGGGCATGCCCCCTTCGTTTGGGGTTCTTCAGGAAGAAAGGCAGTTGAGACCGCGTTTGCTTTGGAGGTCATTGCGGAATTGGCGATGAAAACTCTGGCTTTGAATCCTGAGGCAGCTCCACTCTCTCAAGCCCAGCTCAACAAGCATTATTTGAGGAAGCACGGCTCTAATGCTTACTACGGACAGGCTAGTAAAGCCTAATTCGATTGCCCGCTTTAGCGATTGAAGGCAGAAGGGGCCGACTGCATTAGTAAAAGCTGCAAAAATGGCCCGACTATCGGACAAAGTGGTTTCCTCGTGGTTTCTGGGCCTTTCAGATACACTTAAGTCAGGATTCAGCCCGGCGGATGCTATTGGCATAGCGGGAGCCATTCCCAACAGGATCCGAAGTAGACTGGTTCAGCGAATTGAAGCAGGATGCTCCTGGAGGGATACCGTAGAAAATGAGGGCACTTTTTTGGAACCTGCTGAGCGTTTTATGATATCAGCAGCCGAACAATCGGGCGACCTGCCACAAACCTTGAAAGAACTGGGCGAAATTCGTAAAGAGGCAGCGGCATTTAGGAGCCGGATTTATTCGGCGGCGCTTTATCCTCTAGCGATCATGCACCTGGGAGCGCTGTTGTTTCCGGTAGACTACATGGTCGCTGGAAAGCCACAAGCCTACGCCATTGGTGTTGGAATCGTCGTCGTTCCCCTGTGGATTGCTTTCATCGTCCTCAATATGGCGTTTCGCGTATCGCCGCGATTTAAGAAGATCGTTCAGTCGATCATCCCAATTATCAGAGGATATTCAATCAATCGAGATCTCGCTCGTTTTTGCCGTGTCTTGGCTACCTGCATCCGATCCGGGGTTCCGCTTGCCAGGACCTGGGAATGGTCGCTGCTGGCAGCCGATAGTGCTCGGTTGGATAGAGATGGATATCGGGCCCTTGACTCAATCAATCGAGGCTCGCCAGCGAGCGACGGCTTTTCGGGAAAGAGCGAATTCCCACCGGAGCTTATTCAGCAGTACACGATCGGGGAAAAGACCGGCGAGCTGGATGTTAATATGAGTCGAGTGGCAGAGATGTACTCCAGCGCGGCTAAAAAGAAGCTATTTATCGCGACCTTGGTGTACCCTCAATTACTCTTCTTGATGGTTGCCGCCTTCGTTGCCCTCAAATTGGTGGGCTTTTACAAGGGCTATTTCGAAAATATTATGAATATGACCTAGCGGCAGGTTTCGCAAACGCCGTAAAGTTCGAGCACGTGGGTAATCTCCGAATATCCTAGATCCGAAGCCAGCTTTTCCAGCTTCTTCACTTCGCATGTATCCAATTTTTCGGTCTTGTGGCACTTGCGGCAGATAATGTGATGATAATGATGCTGCTCGGCATTAATTTCGAAGAGGCCTTTGCCCGACTCGGTGGGTATACGATTAACGATTCCCGCCTTCTCGAATGCTTCCAAATTTCGATAGACTGTAACGAGATCGAACGAGCTGGAGCCAAGCATCTCATGGAGCTCCTCGGCGGAATAGGGCTTGGATTGATCTACCAGTAGTTGAAGCAAGGCCTTTCTTGGCTCGGTTATTCGCAGCCGCTCCTTTTTTAGGCTGCTAAGCGCCGTATCGAATCTTTCCTCAGTATTGGACATTTCTAGAAAGATTAGAGCAATTAAACGGCAATCACAACTCTATAGCGCCGAAGATTTTCTTAAAGGATAATCAACAAACAGATGGTGATTCGGCGGTTTGGAGCCATCTGTTACATTGACTTGATTGGTTCGGCGCGTTGTTGATAGATAATTTAAGACGAGCCGATGATTGAGGGAAACAGCCTATTGCGATTTGTCTACACCTTTGTCGTAGCCGCCTTCGCGTTGTTCGCTATAAGCGTGATCTACAAGCACTTTTGGGGCGGCAATGGAGCATCCGAGTCGTCGACTGGTTTGCGAATCTTGGAGCCTTCTGACGATTTACTGGCCTACGAGCGAAACACTATAGAGGTTTTTCAAGAAACTTCCCCATCAGTTGTATTTGTACATAACCTACAAAGTCGACGGAATTTATTCTCCTTTAATGTTACCGAGTATCAAGCGGGGTCCGGATCGGGGTTTCTCTGGGACCGGTCGGGCCATATAGTGACGAATTTTCACGTCGTTCAGGGGGCGACGAGAATTGCAGTTACATTGATCGACGGTAACACCTACGTTGCTAAGCCGATTGGGGTTGAGCCGAGAAAAGATCTGGCCGTGCTAAAAATTGACTTACGGAGCACCAACGTAACTCCGTTTGGAGATAAAGTGGCGAATTCCGCAGAATTGCTAGTCGGCCAAAAAGCCATAGCGATAGGCAATCCGTATGGCTTGGACCATACACTGACTGTAGGAACGGTGTCTGCTCTGGGAAGAAGCATGCCTTCCGTCGTAGAAGGTATTACTATTCGTGACATGATTCAAACGGACGCCCCGATAAATCCGGGCAATTCTGGAGGTCCGTTGCTGGATAGCCGTGGTCAACTTATTGGGATGAACACCTCTATTCTTAGGGATTCGACAGGCATCGGTTTCGCGGTGCCCTCGAATACGATCAACCGAATTGTGAATCAGATTATTAAATACGGGCAATCGGTTCAATCCGGTATCGGTATCGTCATATTCGAGGACCACATCGCGAGGCGATTCCGTGTCGAGGGCGTTCTTGTTAGACAGGTGTATGAGGGATCGCCAGCGGATGAGGTGGGGATTCGCGGAACGGCTTTCGATCAGTTTGGACGCATACTGCTGGGAGATGTCATCGTTTCCATCGATGGAGAGAGAATCGCGAATTACGACGATATGTATAATGTTTTCGATGACAAGAATCCTGGAGATTACGTGGAAGTCGTGTTTCAGCAGAATGGCGAGGAAAGAACTGAGCTTGTAAGAGTAGTGGCGATCACCGAGTAGCTGGCTCCGCGGGGAATTTTCGATGCTGTATTTGCTCTTAGGACTAGTTTTCGCTATCGCGGTCTCACATTGTTTAAGCTGGCTAACCCGGGGATGCCGGACGCTGAAATCGCCATGATGTCCAAGAGCGATATTCTTAAAGGTTTTCAAAGGCGAGAACATCACGTGGCCGCTTTCACGGTTATTTCAGAAAAGCTGTCTTTGGATGAACGCTTGGCTCGCCTGAATCATTTCATGCAGTCGCGGAATCTGAGTTCCCCATCGCTCTCAAGCCGGACTATGGTGAACGAGGCGTGGGTATCGATCGTTCGGAGCCCAAAGGCAGCTCGAGAATATTTGCGTGGCAGTTCTGAAAACGTCATCGCTCAGAAATACGTATCAGGAAGAGTTTGGGGTACTCTTCATCTGGCGCCCATTTCTTAGCGGGAACGCCGACGATCCTGCCTACCATGGCCCCAGGATTGATTTTAAGCGTCTTTTTCTGTAGGGCTTAAACCTACCGCCTAAGTGTGGCATTCGCGATGCAGGAGGCCTGAGGGATTTTCGCTACCCGGGGAACTTCGACGAGTGATGATCGAGGATTTTCCAGTCTTCGGAATCTATGGATTTTCTGAATACAAAGGAAAATCTGGCTTCTACTTTAGCGATCGTGTCAGAATCTGAAGGTCCTCCAAGGCTAAATGCGTAGGCTCCGTTAGCGAGGGCTATCGTTTCGCTGGGCTGTCGATAAACGACATTCAGCGTTTCGATGGCCAATGAACTGCGATCCAAAAAGCTATCGAAGTAGGTCTTGATGGCGTCTCGACCGATTTTCAGTTCGTTGGCCAGCGTTCCCCAAAGGGCTGATTCATCGCGGTCGTAAAGATCGAGCACGCGGTCGATATCACGATTTTCCATCGCGTTGGTCCAAGCTTGGTAGAGCGCTTGAGGCGTTGTGGAATCGATTGTTTCTACAGATTCTTTATCCATGTGATGCTGGGGATCGTCTTTTAACTGGAGGACGATTTGTGGAGGAGTTCGAGCGTGTCAATAGCGGTTGGCTATTTCAGGTCTCGCAAAAACCGGGGGTTGGGATTTTCAAGCTATGTTCAATCCAGAGCGGTAATTCAAGTAGATTGTGTTTGTTGGTTTCTCTGGCGAACAGCACGATAAAGATGCCAGCCAGATAGAGCCAACTCAGATAGTTGGCAGTTTGTATGATACTCCACTCGAACCCGCCTTGCTCAGCTGGACCCTGCAGTCACCCGATCAACAGTATTCCGAATCCCTTGGCTACGCGACCCATGTTGAAACAGAATCCGGAGCCGAGCCCTCTAAGATGAGTCGGATAGATCTCGGGGAAGTATACGGCATAACCTGCATGTATTCCTAGGGTGAAGAAACCGAATGCGAGCAACATGCACATGATTAGGATCTGCGGGGATTGAGCCCGTTCGATTAGAATGTTGAACATGAGCAATGCCACTAGGAATGCTCCTACCTGATAGAAAACGAATGCCCCTTTTCGCCCGAGCTTGGTGGATATCCAGCAGGAAAGAACGAGATCCTTACAATCATCTACACAGGTTTGGAGACGACTCAGACGCGGGCCCGCGACTATAATTCATCCCGTTCCAATACGATTTCTCGAGCCCTGAAAGCTGCTCCGGCCAATCACAACACGACCCGTTCGAACAGGACTGCTCCTTGATAGAAAGCATTTCGCTATCTGACGTTTAGGCGAGTATATCCTTAACGACCGTACCGTGGACATCGGTCAATCGATAGTCCCTTCCTTGGAAGCGGTGGGTTAATCGTTCATGGTCAAATCCCAGCATGTGCAGGATCGTGGCGTTCAGATCGTGCACATGTACTGGATTTTCAACTATGTTGAAACCTAGTTCGTCTGTAGCCCCATAAGTGAAACCTGCTTTTACGCCTCCCCCTGCCATCCAGATAGTGAATGCCCGGTTGTGATGATCTCGACCATTTTCGTCACCGGGATTTTGAGTCATGGGAGTTCGTCCGAATTCGCCTCCCCAAATGACCAGAGTATCTTTCAACATATCTCGGTCTTTCAGATCTTGCAGGAGCGCGGCAACGGGTTGATCGGTATCCCGGCAGTTCTTCGTGTGGGCATTAACGAGATTGCTATGTTGGTCCCAAGCTTCGTGGAAGAGCTGAACGAAGCGCACATCCCTTTCCAGCAAGCGCCTCGCCAGAAGGCAATTTCTGGCAAAGTTAGACTCATTTGCGTCCTTGATCATATAGGCATCCATTGTTGCCAGGGATTCCTGACTCAGGTCCATGAGCTCTGGCGCGCTGGACTGCAGGCGATATGCCGACTCATAGGATTGGATCCGCGCTGCGGTTTGCGGATCGGCAGTTCGGGCAAGAGTTTCCTCATTCAATCGCTTGAGAACATCTAGAGAATCTCTTTGCACCTTATCATCGTACCCATCGGGATTAGAGAGGTAGAGAATCGGGTCGCCGGTTCCTCGGAAGGGAACGCCATTGAAAATGGTTGGCAGGAAGCCGCAACCATAGTTGCTGGCCCCTCCACTAGTGCCTTTGGCGCTGGTGAGAACAACATAACCCGGCAAGTCGTCCGATTCGCTGCCTAGGCCATAAACGGTCCAGCTGCCTAAACTGGGCCGACCGAATTGCTGGTGCCCGGTATTCATGAAAATCTGGGCGGGGGCGTGGTTGACCTCATTGGTGTTCATCGACCGGATGAAACAGATATCATCGACGTGCTTGCCGATATGGGGAAGCAGTTCGCTGATTTCGTAGCCAGATTGACCCTGCTTATTGAATTTGAATTCAGTTCCATAAAGGGCTGAGTTGGGGTCGATGAAGGCGGCCCGGTAGTCTTTTAGAAGACTGGGGGGGGGAAGCTGGCCATCCCGCTTCACCAACTCCGGCTTGTAGTCGAATAGATCTAGATGGCTTGGGGCGCCCGCCATGAAGATATAGACCACCCTTTTGGCTGTGGGAGCGAAATGAGGCGCCCTCGGAGTTAGCGAATCCGGTATTTCCGCTGAAAAACCGTCCCTCATCAACATCGAGTTGAGCGCCAGGCCCGCCATGCCCACTCCGCAACGCTGCAAAAACCAGCGGCGAGTATTAAGCTTTCCAAATTCCTGCTGTATTTCGTTTTTCATGACGTTTTCGCTCAAGCTAATTCTTAGTTAGAGTTTCATCGAGGTTTAGGAGAACGCGTGACGCGATTGTCCAGGCTGCTACATCCTTCGGGGTAACTCCTTCAGGTAATTCGGGTATCGTGTCCGAGTCCTTGAAAGCGATTTTGCGAATATCGATCCAGCCATCCGAAAGCCTATCATTCTGGGAAACGACAAAGTTTGCGATTTCCCTCGATTCAAAGGCATTGGCTGGTCGCCCGGTGGTAAGCAGATAACCATAGTTGGCTCGCTCTTCGTTGGAATTTCCACCCTCCTTTAGAATCCGCTGAGCCAATGCTTGCGAGGCTTCAACAAAGATAGTCTCATTGAGGGACGCGAGAGCGGAGAGTGGTGTATTCGTACGGACGCGACCCGCGCAGGATTCGTCCGCATTGGGGGCATCGAAACTGGTCAAAACAGGATCAGGCATCGACCGCTTTCTAAACATGTATAGCGAACGCCGGTACCTGTTTTCGTCCTCGGCGGGATACCAATAGTCAGGAACAACGTAATTATATTTGATCACCGACTCGGGTACGGGCGGAAATACGCTTGGGCCTCCTATCTGCTCGGTTAGCAAGCCTGAAGCTGATAAGGCAATGTCCCGCAAAACTTCGGCTTCCGTCCTAAAACGCGGCCCCCTCGCGAGAAAGCGATTATTCGGATCCAATTCCTTTAACTCGGCGGATACGGACGAATCCTGCTGGTATGTCTTGCTGGTGAGGATCGTTTTGATCAGGGACTTCTGGCTCCATCCATTCTCCCGGAAATCTACTGCAAGCCAGTCGAGTAGGTCGATGTATTCGGGACGTGGGGTGCGGGATCCCCAGTCCTCGGGAGTTTGAACGATGCCTTCGCCGAAAATGGACTGCCAAATTCGGTTCGTCTGCACCCTAGCCGTGAGAGGAGCTTCGTCGCTGGTTGCCCAATACGCCAAATCCAGTCGCGAAGGATCCTTTTGGGTGAAGGAGTTCAAGATCGATGGAGTCCCTCGTTCCACTTTGTGCTTAGGATTATTCCAAGCGCCACGATCAAGCAGCCGGGTGACGCGAGGAAACTCGGAAGTGGTCTCCATTGTGTGGAGCACGCTTGTTTCAGCCTCCGGAAATCCCGCTTCAAGTTCTCTTATCTGGGATAAGATATTCGTGGATGTTTCTCGACTCTCAAGCCAGGCTCTAAATAAAGCTCGATTTTGTTTTTGGGAGCGTTTCCCATCCTCCAGATTGAGGGCTAGAGAGGCGTCGAACGCGTAATTTGGAGCTGAAGGATCTTTCGCTCCTGTAAGTGAAAAACGATAGCGCCCAAGTTGCTGATTGTCTCGTCCATTGCTGCTCCCCCCGTGGCTCTGGACCATCTCTACCCGCAGTTGGCCTCCTTCGGGCATCGCCAAAGGTTCCTTAAAACGCATGACCGCGGTGTATGCCGAATGCCTCAGAATGGGACCGCGATCTGGCGCCCAAGCGGTCCGCTCATCGTCATCGATAAGAAAGCTGGCGGGCCCAATCGTACGTTTCTCTTCTTTGTCACGCTCCTTGTGGAAGAAATAGTCTCGCATGAAACCTTCTTCCATCTCGAAATCGGCGCTCGCGTCCGTCAACTCTACCTGAGTCCATTCATCTTCCCCAGGCCACTTGCGGAATAGTTTGAACTCGCTAATAGCAAACGTTCCCCAGTAGCTACGACCCGGTCCTTGGAACGGCTGGTCCGGGTGGTTTAAGGCTTCGAGGCGGATTCCCGTCAATATGGGTAAATTGGATACGCCTTCAGTTACGGAATAGCCGGTTACCGTAGGATGTCCCAAAGTCAGAATGCTGTGGTCCGACAACTCGACCGGATGGTTAAGACCGCCGTGCCAATCCTGGAAATCGGTGTCCCAGACTTTCCAAGCCGATTCAGCATCGGCTTCGCCTTTTAACCACTCGGCTAACTCCGATTTCCAATTCGGGATTTCCTCTTTCGCTTTCGCTTCCAATTTCGCGACCTGCTCGCGGATAGATTCGATTTGTTCTAATTGATCATCGGAATAAACCCAGGATTTGGCTTCTTGCGTTTCATTGAAGAATGCGAACAAGCTATAGTATTCGTCGTGGGTGATAGGATCGAATTTATGCGTGTGGCATTGCGCGCAGCGCAAGGTCAGTCCGAGGGCGGTTTTGCCGAATGTATCCATCCGGTCGAAGATTCCATCGACGCGGAATTGTTCTACGATGATGGCGCCTTCTTCGTTGATCATACCGTTACGCATGAATCCGGTGGCCACTAGTTGGTCTTGGGTTCGATCCGGTATGAGATCGCCCGCTAGCTGTTCGACGAGGAATTGATCGTAGGGCATGTCTTCATTGAGAGCATCGATTACCCAATTTCGATAAATCCATTGATCGCGTGGCTTGTCCTTCTCGTAGCCATTGGAATCGGCGTATCGGGCGACGTCCAACCAGTGCCGAGCCCATTTTTCACCAAACGCTGGCCGTGACATCAAGTCGTCGATTAGAATCTCCACAGCGCTTGACGAATCTCGCTGGAAATCCGATACGAAGGATTCGATTTCAGTTGGAGTAGGGGGCAGGCCTATCAGATCCAAGTATAGACGCCTGGCTAGCGTATGCGGATCTGCTTGTGCCGCTGGCGCTAACCCCTCCTTCTTCAAACGATCGAATATGAAAGCATCCACTGGATGTTTAGAGTGCTTTGGCAATGGATTCTTCTCAGGCGTTTGCCACGCCCAATGTTCATCATACTTGGCTCCTTGCTGGATCCAATTGTAGATGATC
>JAYZHU010000224.1:0-7331 GCA_036166175.1 Verrucomicrobiota bacterium
GCTTGTCGATTTGGCCATTGGGCTGGGCCACGACGAAAGTGTTGTAGTAGTCGCCTGTATCCGATTTCTCGATCATTCCGGCACCGAGAATCAAATTGAATTCCTTCGCAAGCTTGGCGATCGCCTGGCTGGATGGACCGGTTGGAACCGCTTCTGATAGGGAGTCGATTCCCTCCCAGCTTAGATTGCGAACATGCCAATACCCAGTGAGACACATCACCGGGAAACAGGCGATCTGGCAATTCTGTTCCGCAGCCTCTTGGCAGAATCGCCGGATCGTCGCTAGATTTGCCGGCTTGTCGCCGGGTTTGTGCTGAAATTGGATCGCTGCAGCTCGTAACATGGTCCAAAACTTCCTTGGTATTTGGATTGGAAAGTAGAATCAACTTTAGATTCTGGCCTCTCATGGAGCGGCGGAACGCCAAATTAAGTGGTTCGACGGCGTAGAAAGCTCGCTTGCGAGCAAATGAACCAGGGTCAGTTCCAGTATAACCATCGCTCGCAAGCGAGCTTCCTGCACCAGTCAGCCGACGCATCTGAGTTAAGTTGACGCCACTGCGCAGCCGCAGGAGGGTCGATGCCCTCATGTTTTCACTTCCGACTTGCGGAAACTCTGATTTTGCGGATATGCCCGAATATTGTGTTGTCATTATCGAAAGAAACGATCCGTCGCAGCGTTCGCGTATCCCTAGCGATGATAGTAGCCCTGGGAATGCTGTTCGTTTCGCAACTGTATTTTGGCACGGTCGATGTGGGACAAGAGTTCGGTGTGCTAGGCGACTACAATCGCGTAAAGAATTTGGTGGAAGAGTCAGAGGAGCTTGAGCTCGTAAGCACACGAATACGGCGCCGCATGCATTTCGATTTTTATGCTACCGTATCAGGGTTTGGAGTCACCGTGCAGAACGCGGCGGGCGAAAAAGCGCTCATTTCCTTCGAAAGCGGGATGCCAATTCTTGAAGAGTCGAGTCGAGAGGAACTCGGACAAGCTATAATCGAGGAAGCCGAAAGCCAATTCGCACTGGATTTCTAAAGTCCGAATACGCGATCCATTTGGCTCGAGATCTTCTTCAGCTCGGCGAAATCGCCTCCCTTAACTTCGGCGGCCACCCAGCCATGATAGTTGATATCATGCAGGGCTTTGCGAACGTCCAGAAAATCGATATCGCCTTCGCCGATTCGCATAAACTTGTTTTGGGTCCGAGAGAATCCTTTGACATCGAGCTTGATTACTCGCTTGCCCAAAGAGCGTAGCCAATCGCCCATGGATCCATATTTCCAATGGTTGCCGATGTCGAACTGCATCCCAACCCAAGGAGAGCGAAATTCGTCGACGTAGCGAACAAAGCGTTCGGCGGTTTGATCGGAGCCGCCCTCGTGGTCGTAAAGGAATTGATTCCAGACATTCTCGATTACGATTGATACGCCCAGTTCGGCGGCCAGCGGGATCGCCTGGCGAATGTTCTCGATGGATCGCGGCCAAATTTCCGACTCGGGTCCGTCTTCGCCTTTTCCGACGACCAGCAAGACAGTGTGTCCGCCCACGGCATGCGTATCTCGCAGGGCTATTTTCAAGTCCTGCAACGCCTGTGCTCTTGTGGTCGCATCAGGACTTGAGTGGCGAATCTTCCAATGAGAGCTGCAAACCGTTCCGTCGACCGGCAAGCCGCTTTCGGCAATCGCCCGCCGCGTTTTCGCCACATCCATCCCTGGGGAATTCATTTCCACTCCCATGAATCCTGCTCTCTTGGCGGCTTGAAAACGCTCGGTGAGAGAACCGTCAATTTTGATCATATTGATCTTCAAAGTCTTGAAGAGCCGGCCCTTCAATGGATAGGAGCCGTGGTGAGTGGCCCTCAGGTTTGTTGTAAACAGGGCGCCGGAAGCGATAGCTGCTGATGACTTGAGGAAGTGGCGACGCGATAGGGGCAATTGCATAACTGGGAATTTTCTACAGCGGTTTAATGCAGAAGGAGTTAAGACGAGTCAATTCAAGAGGATCTTGTAGGGAGAGACTCCGATCTCGCTGCATACTAATCTCGAGCCGTTTTTTGCTCTTGTGAAGATTTCTAAGCGTATCGAAAAAGCAGTGACTCGAACTGCTCTACCACTGGAATCCAGTCAAGATGCTCGACGGCGTAGGCCGCGGCAGTTCTGCCTAGTCGTCTTTGCAGGTTAGTATCGCTCGCTAATCGCAAGCTGTTTGCCAGAAAGCTTTCCTCGTCGCCCACCGGTACCTTTAGCCCATTTGTGTCATCTTGAAGGTGGATAGCGGCAGCTGCGTAATCGAAGGCTAGACAGGCGGCACCGCAGGCCATAGCCTCTGTCAGCACATTGCCATAGGTTTCCGTGTTGCTTAGATAGAGAAATACGTCTGATGAAGCGTAGACCTTTCCCAGTTCGGGGCGACTTTCCAGGGAGATTGCGCCCGTGTAAACCGCTTCAGGAAAAATCCGCTCCCATTTCGATTTTACTGGCCCGTCCCCGACCACCACGAATTTCGTGCTAGGATACGTATCCAGTATTTTGCGATAGGCTTTGAAGAGCAATTCGTAATTCTTTTCAGCCGCGAATCTGCTAACATGGGCAATGACGGTCGTTTCGGGCCCAGCTCCCCAGCTCGATCTAAGGGATTCATCGCGGGCGTTCGGATGGAATGCATTCAAATCTACGCCTCGACCAAATACCTGATTATTGAGAAAGCCGCTCGCCTCGAGAGCACCTGCAAGCTCCTGATTTGGGTGCATTGTGCAATGCGTTTGATTGTGAATCCATCTGAGGTAAGCGAGAACGCCCTTCATTAGCAGGGGAGCATTGTAGTGCTTGGAGTACTCGTGGAAGTTGGTGTGAAATGTGGAGGTGCATGGGACGAAAAGCCGTTTAGCCGCTCTGATCGCCGAGAGTCCTAGCGGGCCTTCGGTGGCGACATGAACAATATCGGGCTGAAATCGTTCCCAAGAAGTCCGGAGCCGTTTTCCGCAGGGCAACCCAAACCTGAGGTCGGGGTACCGTGGTATGGGAGCTCCTCGGACGCTCACCGTACGATCATCATCCTTAAGGCCGGTACTTTCCTGCTTTTGGCGAGGGCGAACCACTTGAACCTGGTGTCCCCGGCTCCGCAGATGGTTGACGAGCTGGCTCAGCGTCGTGGCGACGCCATTCACTTCGGGGGTATAGGTTTCGGTTACGAGAGATATATTCACGTTGTTCGTTGCATCGTTGTAACAATGGTCCAAGAAGAACGTACGCCAAGTGGGCAAATTCAATCAGGAAAGAGGCAGTTGAGTTACGATGAGGTAAAATCGCCTAATTCACCGCCCGGGTAGGAGGAAAATGAGGATCAGAATCGGCTAAATTCGCCCGCTAAAACGCCTTGGACCTTTTTTGGCGTCGCTCTTGGTCGGCTTTGCTCGACATTCAAGCACGAATCCATTCTCTAATGTCAAGTTGTTGGGCAGCGCGGCAGCGATCGATTGCAGCCCGGAAAACCAGAATCTTTCACCCCTTAAAATGAAGAAGTACTATGGAGTTTACTAGACGAAAATTCGTAAAAACCGCAGCGACATCGGTTGCCGCTGCTGGAGCCCTAATGTCGACCGCGGGAGCGGCTGCAGCCAAGAATCGCAAGGTCAAAGTAGCGACCATCGGTTGTGGCGGTCGCTCAAATCGAGACATCCCCAATTTTATCAAAGCTTGCGAGATGCTCGGCCTGGAGGCTGAGTTTGTGGCCCTTGCGGACGCCTTCGAGGACAAGGCTTTCGAGCAGGCTGACAAATATGGCGTCAGCCGCGACAAATGTATCGTCGGATGGGATGCTTATCAGAAAGTGGCGGAAAGCGATGCCGAATTCGTCATGCTGATTACGCCACCGTCCTTCCGTCCCTTGCATTTGGATACATTGGTTGATGCAGGGAAGCATGTTTTGATGCAAAAGCCGGTAGCGGTTGATGCTCCCGGTTGCCGCCGCGTTGTCGCCGCTGGTGAACGGGCCAAGAAAAAAGGATTGGCTATACTATCGGGCACGCAGCGTCGCCACACGATCGGCTACATGGAAAATGCGGCTAAGATCCAGAATGGAGCCATTGGCGAAATTCTAGGCGGAACGGTCAGCTGGAATGGGTCTGTGCCCTGGATTTGGGAGCGCCAAAAAGGTTGGAGCGATGCTGACTACCTAGCTCGAAATTGGTTGAACTGGTCGGAAATGTC
Source organism: Verrucomicrobiota bacterium (assembly GCA_036166175.1). Classification (GTDB taxonomy): domain Bacteria; phylum Verrucomicrobiota; class Verrucomicrobiia; order Opitutales; family Opitutaceae; genus Pelagisphaera. The sequence goes on from JAYZHU010000224.1 coordinate 4,207, forward strand.
CGGCGACCATTTGGGCGAGCAGCATGTGCATAATATTGACGTAGCCAATTGGTTTCTTGATCGGACGCCTGTTTCGGTTGTCGGATTCGGCGGTCGAGCTCGGCGGGAAACCGGAAATAATTACGACTTCTTCAGTTTGGACCTGGATTACGGAGATGGTGTGCATATCCACAGCCAGTGCCGCCAGATCAGCGGGGCTTACTCGAGAGTTGGCGAGTTTTTTCGCGGTTCCAAAGGCGAGGTGAATGGAGGGGGCAAGCTGGTTGGCAAAGACGTTTCCATCCCCAAATTCGACATCATGGACAAGGACGGCAACGTTCAGCAGCTCATCAATTGGATCACAAGCGCCCGTAAGGGAGAGCCCATCAACGAAGCCCGGCAGATTGCCGAATCAACCGCGGTGGCCATCATGGGACGCTACGCGGCTTACACCGGCGACTTCATTCGCTTCCGGGATTTGATGGAGAACACGGAGTCAAAATACTATGACCTGAAGGTCAGCGTTCAGGCTGAAGACTTCGAAAAGGGATCTGTGGCCCTGCCTGAGGAGAACGTTGTACCGATTCCGGGCGACGGGGCGGAAATTCGCCGAAGAACTTAAAGGTATCCAAAAAATTAGTTTATTTGAGCGACGACTTTCGAGGGTCGCCGCTTTTTTTGACCAAGGCTAGTCGGAGGACGGGGCCAGTCCTCCCTACCAGTTGCTAGTCCAGGCAGGAAGGACTGGCTCAGTCCTCCGATCAAATCGCCGCTAAATCTTCTCAATCGAAATCTCCGTGATTGCTAGGCCCATCTCACCGGCGACCGAATAGAGCAAATAGGTGCGGCCCTCATCGTGGAATATGCAGGGGTCACGCAATTCTTGGCGGTTGACGCCGCCTCCTTTCTTCGAAGGCTTCATGGGGAATTCGATTCCCTCATAGGGCGCTTCTGGACGAAGTATTTCGATGGGGCGACTCGCTTCCCAGGTTGCCCAATGGCCATCGAGGTCAACGACGCTGAGCATGATCCGTTCGGGAACGTCCGATTTTCGAGAAAAGAATAGAAAGAGGGTGTTGTCTCTAACCAATGTAGCTGAATGGCGAATACGTAGATCGCTCCGTTTGCCGAAGCTATCTTCGATCGATATAGGAGCGATGATTTCCTCTTCTGCCCGTTTCCATCCTCGATCAGGAAATTCCGAACGATTGAGGAAGCCATGAGCGTCAATAGCATAGTAGGCCGCTTCGTACTCGAATACGCGAAAGTAGGATGACCCGAGAATTTCGTTTTCTGCTGAAAACTTCAAGCCGTCCCTGGAGATGGCCAGAGCGGTTTTCTGATTCTCGTTTTCCCGCGATCCGTGAAAGTACATGAGAATACGTCGGTTAGCAGTGTCCACATGGACATCAGGAGAGGCGACGTGTCCGATAAACGCGGGAGCTTCCTCGAGTTTCAAAGTTCCAGGCTCATGCACGGTCCATGGGCCTTTAACATTGTTAGCGTAAGCAAGCCGTATGAACTTTCCGTCGTGATGAGCGAAATAGAGATAGTAATTGCCCAGTGGATTTTCGATCCAATCCGGGACGCGGATCAGTGAAGGTCCGTTGATTTTCGTACCGAGGGTATCGGAGGAAGCGTAGGAAATAATTGGTTTGTTTGATAACCGTTCCACCGTTATGCGGTATTCGCCGGTGTTTACTGTTCTAAGGGCGTTAGGATCAGCCAGCGTTGGCGCCGTTGCTATCAGAGCTGAGGCAACCAGATTGAAGGCGACTGTCAGTGAATTGCGTAAATCTCGCCGCATGTGATTAGAATAGAGGGACCTGAGTGGACAGGTCTAGATCGTTTCCCACTCGCTTACGAATTGTCGATATTCATGGAGACGCTACTTGCAATTTCTTCGGTTAAGCTTTGCTTGGGCGGCTATGAGTAATGGAGAGTTGATAGCCTATTACGGGACAAGCGGCCAAGGGATGGAGGATGGCATTTATAGGCAGCGCATTGGCCGAAGTCCGTTCAGCCTTGGCGAATCGGATTTGCTCACCGTTGAGGCGAAAGCGGGTTTCCTTCGTTTCAACAAGGATCGATCCATTCTCTATTCGATCGCTACTGGAGAAAATGATCGCGGGCTAGCCAAGGCTTTTGCCAGAGCGGAGTCGTCCGGCGATTTGGAACCGATCAACTCCCAGGAGGCGGCGGGGCAGGGCATGTGCCACATCAATCTAGATCGAACAGAGCGCTGGCTGCTTGGGGCCAGTTACGGAGATGCCATGCTTTCCGTATTCCCGCTAAATGACGCCGGAGAAATTCAGCCACTCGTTCAGTCGCTAAGACTGGAAGGCGAGGGATCCCAGGTTCTTCCCGATCGCCAGGAGGCTCCTCATGCCCATTCGATCTACACGGACCCTTCGAATCGCTATGCATTTGCCTGCGATTTAGGTATGGATCGCATTTGGCTGTATCGTGTCGATGAAGAAACGGGTCAACTCGAGGCTGCGGAGAAACCGTATGTCGAAACGGTAGCGGGTGCGGGGCCCAGACATTTGGCATTCCATGGAAATGGTCGCTGGATCTATGCCCTGAATGAATTGAATGGAACCGTGGGCCACTATGTTTGGCATGCCGATAAAGGGGTTCTCGAACCTATGGAAATAGTTTCAACGTTGCCGGAAGATGTCAAAGAGCTGAATATTTCGGCTGAGATCCTCGTTCACCCATCCAATCGGTCCCTCTATGCGTCCAACCGAGGCCATGACAGTTTGGCAGTTTTTAGCATCAGCGATTCAGACGGTTCTCTTGAGCCCATTCAGCGTATTTCTTCTGGTGGTGGACACCCGCGCAACTTCGTGATCAGCCCGGAGGGGGATCTGTTGGCCGTAGCCAATCGGGATTCGAACAATATTGTCTATTTCGCTGTCGATAGCGAATCGGGCGAGCTAACGCACCTGGAAACCGTCGACGGAATTCCTGCATGCACATGCGTTCGCATCGTCCCCGCGTGAATTCTTCGCTTAGAAATTGTCCAATAATTCGATGTCTACTCATAAAATGGTAGGGCTGAGGGGGCCCCCGCAGCCCGGTTTGGGAACGGGAATTATAGCGGCTGGGGGGGGCCCCGCCCCCCCCACCACAACAAAAAAATA
>JAYZHU010000225.1:0-5329 GCA_036166175.1 Verrucomicrobiota bacterium
GCGGAAGCTCGCGTTGGACGGAAGATGGGACATTTCTGCGTCCTGGGAGACTCGGCTGATGCCGCTTACGAGATGGCGAGGGAATTGAAAGCCAAACTGTAGGCGGGATCGCTGATCGCGTCAGGTGTCGACTACAGTTGAACTGGGCGTAGGGGCGGGTTGAGCCAGCGATTTTTATCAATATATGCCCTGCGTTGCTTGAACCGCTGGGTGAACCCGCTCCTACAGATCGAAAGTAGCCATATGTTTCTTACCTCTCGATAAGTTGACGCGGGGTAGAATTGCCTCAATTGTGTGTGAATGAACTCACTACATTCCGAAGGTCGCCCAGAATCGTCATCCACTAACCGCCGCAATTTTATTGGCCAACTACTTGTTGCTGGCGCTGGATTTTCCATTGTTGGCTGTGGCGGAAAGTCGGGTGACGCCGCTGCGGATGGCTGGATCCAGCTATTCAATGGCCGGAACCTAGATGGCTGGACGCCGAAGATCCGCCATGCTGAAGTGGGGGAGAATCCTGCGGATACCTTTCGGGTGGTCGATGGCATGTTGAGCGTGGTGTATGATTCGGCGGAATACCCGACATTCGATGAGCGGTTCGGGCATCTGTTCTACGAACGCTCCTTTTCCCACTATCGTATCCGGGCCGAGTATCGCATTGTCGGCGAACAGGTGGAAGGTGGCCCGGGTTGGGCAATTCGCAATAGCGGACTGATGCTCCACGGGCAGACGCCGGAATCGATGAGAGTCGATCAAGACTTCCCTGTCTCGATCGAAGCTCAAATCCTTGGGGGAAATGGAACGGATCCTCGTACGACGATGAACCTATGTACTCCAGGGACAAACGTCGTTATGAACGGGGAGCTGCATTTGCCCCACTGCACCAGTTCGTCATCGGAAACCTTTCATGGGGATCAATGGGTGGTGGCGGAAGCCGAGGTATATGGAAACGAAACCATTCGCCACTTCGTCAATGGAACGGAAGTGCTGTTCTATGAGACGCCTCAGCTAGACGAGCGTGACGAGGACGCCCAACGCCTTATGGCAGCCGGCCACCCCAAGATGATCAGCGAAGGCACTATCTCCTTGCAGTCGGAAAGCCATCCAGTGCAGTTCCGAAAAGTGGAATTGAAGGAATTGGCTTGAAGGATTTTCGTAAAACCGAGACTGTCCGGCGTTTGCGATCATGAGCTTTCTTAGGGAGAACGCTCATATCAAGAGCGTTAAAAGTATCCTGTAGTTGAACACGAAAGCAGGGATTGCCTTGGGTCAGTTCCATTCAGCGGTGATGAGGCAGGATTCGGAATTGACGGTGGGGGGCGTGAATTAATCGCCGCCTACGTTTCGGGATTGAATGCCTGCCAGTATTGTCATGGCGTACACAAAGTAACGGCCGAAACTTTTGGAATAGAGTCTGAGGTGTTGAGTGATTTGATTGAAGATCTCCAGCAAGCTAATGTCGACGATCGTCTAAAGCCGGTCCTGGCGTATGCCCGTCAATTGACCATAGAGCCTTCGAAAATGACACAGGAGCTGGCCGACGCCGTCCTTGAAGAGGGCTGGAGCGAACAAGCTCTGCACGATGCTATCCAAGCTTGCTGTCTATTCAATTTCATGAACCGCTTAATCGAAGGACACGGCGTCAAAGGAAGCGAAGCCTTGTATCAAGACCAGGGCAAGATAAGAGGAGAAAACGGATACGATCCGATGCTGGAAGCGTTGACGGAAAAATAGGCCTACACGAATTGGACTAGAGATCGGGCGATGTTCGAGTATCGTATAAATTTCTTGGCCGCAGTGTTGTTCGCGTTTCAAGCGATCTCAATTGCCCTGGTCTGGGTGGGTCAATCTGCTCAGCTACCCAATATCGTCTTTGTCATGTCGGACGATCAGGGGTACGGGGATCTAGGATGCTATGGGAGTTTGGATTTGGATACACCTGATATTGATCGGCGTGCCCGGGAAGGTGTCCGCTTTACGGACTTCTATTCTAATGGGCCGACATGCTCGCCAACGAGAGCAGCATTTCTGACGGGACGTTACCAGCAGCGGCTGGGGTTGGATAACGCTTTGTACTATCAGGAGATGGGGCGTGGGCTGGATATAGAGGCTCGAAGTTTGGCGGAAGATCTAAAGGGCGTAGGTTACACGACAGGCCTTACTGGGAAGTGGCATCTTGGATACGATGAAGGTCGAAGGCCCTTGGAATAGGGATTCGATCACTTCTTTGTAATGCTCGGCGGGAACCATCACCACTTTGAACACATGGACCGCATTGGGGTGGCTGATTTGTGGGATGGGGAGGATCCGATTGAACGGGAGGGCTACACGACGGATCTCATTACCGAAGAAGCCGTTGGTTTTATTCATGAGCATAAGGATGAGCCGTTCTTCCTATTCTTGGCTCATGCGGCTCCGCATTTTCCTTTTCAAGGACCTGGCGACCGGGACAAGGTCGTGAGGCCGCGAGAGAGGTCTTGGGGAGAAGGCGATCGAGAAACCTACATCAAAATGGTAGAGCATATGAATGCGGGTATCGGGAAGGTCATTTCGGAAATCGACCGCCTCGGATTGGCAGAGCGGACCTTGATCGTGTTTACTTCAGACAATGGAGGCTCGACGTATTCGGACAATTCGCCGCTTTCTGGCGAGAAGTCTACAATTTGGGAAGGCGGGATTCGGGTTCCCTGCATTGCTCGATGGCTGGGTGCGCTGCCGGAAGAAGAGGCTTTTTCGACACCTTGTATCACTATGGATTGGACCGCCACAATCCGAGCTTTGGCTGGAGTTCAACCAGATGATCTATCGCATCCGGGAGAGGGCATTCACCTGATGCCCCTTCCCGTAGGGAACGACGATCCAGAACCGGAGCGAACTCTTTTTTGGAGGCGTAAGTCCGGTCCTGTTCGCGAGGTCGACAATCCGGGGCGCGCGGCCTGCCAATGGAAGTGGAAACTATTAGAAGAGACTGACGGAAAGAGCTATCTTTTCGACCTGGAATCCGATATCGCCGAGAGCGAAAACCTGATAGAAACGTATCCAGAAAAGGCGAGCGCGCTACAGCGCTTGTTGGATGCTTGGGAAAATGATGCGGATGCTGAGATTACGCCATAAAGGCTCCAGCCTTGCGAATGAGAGGGGCAACAGGCTGAACCGGTGGAATTCGAAACTGGCGCGCGTTATTCCGCAATGGATGGGTTTTGGGAATCAAGGCTGATCGTTCGATCGGGCGTAAAATCGAAAGGGGCGAGGGTTTAGAGGCTGATTCGGTCTTGGCAAGGGGAATTATTGGCGGATTGCGGGATTACAGCGTCGCAGACGAAAGCCCAGAAAGGTAGCATAGGCTTCCAGCCTGTCTTACATTTTCAATGGCCGCTATCATTTGGTCGAAGAGGTGCGTGATCACAAGCGGGGAACTTTATTCGAGGACAAAAAAGCCCCGGTCGCAGTCTTTCAACTACAGCCGGGGCTTGGAAGATAGATTATTCCTGTAGAAGAGCTTTATGCTAGATCAAATCGGTCGAGATTCATGACCTTGGTCCAGGCGGCCACGAAATCGGACACGAATTTCGTTTCCGAGTCCGAGCAAGCGTAGACTTCTGCTACTGCTCGCAAAATGGAATTGGATCCGAATACCAAATCGGTGCGCGTTCCTGTCCACTTGGGTTCACCCGTGCTGCGGTCCATGGCGGCGAAGGCGTTACCGCAAGGCGACACTTGCTTCCACTCGATATCCATACTGAGCAGATTGACGAAGAAGTCGTTGGTCAATTGACCTGGACGATCCGTCAATATGCCGGCTTGATCATCGCCAACGTTGGTGCCCAAGACTCTCATGCCTCCGACCAAAGCGGTCAACTCTGGGGGAGTGAGTGTAAGTAGCTGAGCCCGGTCGACCAATAGATGCTCGGCAGGAATGCTGTAGCGAGCCCCCAGATAGTTACGGAATCCATCTGCTTTCGGCTCAAGTGGTTCGAAGGACTCTGCATCGGTCTGTTCTTCGGTTGCATCACCCCGTCCAGGTTTGAACGGCACGCTAACATTGTGACCAGCCGCTTTGGCCGCCTCTTCGATTCCGACGGATCCGCCGAGAACGATAAGATCCGCAAGCGAAACTTGTTTCCCGCCGCTTTGAGCGGAATTGAATTCGCTTTGGATGGCTTCCAGAGTTTCCAGTACATGGGCCAATTGGGTTGGCTTGTTCACTTCCCAGTCGCGTTGCGGAGCTAGACGGATCCGAGCTCCATTGGCGCCCCCCCGCTTGTCTGATCCGCGGAAGGTGGAAGCCGATGCCCAGGCAGCGGATACCAGTTGAGAGACGGTCAAATCGGACGCGGCAATCTTGCTCTTTAGCTCGGCGACATCGCCCTCGTCGATCAATTCATGATACGCGGATGGGATGGGATCCTGCCAAATGAGTTCTTCGCGTGGAATTTCCGGTCCCAGGTAGCGAGACTTGGGTCCCATATCACGGTGGGTGAGTTTGAACCATGCCCTGGCGAAAGCGTCTGCAAACTCATTGGGATTCTCGTAGAAGCGTCGCGAAATCTTTTCGTAGGCCGGATCAAAGCGAAGCGACAAGTCGGTGGTGAGCATAGTAGGACGATGCTTCCTTTCGGAATCGAAGGCATCCGGAATGCTCTCGTCCGCGTCTTTGGCGACCCATTGGTTGGCTCCTGCCGGACTTTTGGTGAGCTGCCAGTCATATTTGAAGAGGTTCTCGAAGTATAGATTGGTCCATTCGGTAGGCTTTTGTGTCCAGGTGACTTCCAGTCCACTGGTGATCGCGTCTCCACCTTTTCCGCTGCCATAGCTGCTTTCCCAGCCGAAACCTTGAGCCTCTATTGGGGCGGCTTCCGGGTCCTCCTTTACATTATCGGCAGGTCCGGCTCCGTGGGTCTTGCCGAAAGTGTGCCCGCCGGCTATTAAGGCGACAGTTTCCTCGTCGTTCATGGCCATACGCCCGAAGGTTTCGCGGATGTCATGAGCCGCAGCGAGGGGATCAGGGTTGCCGTCAGGTCCTTCAGGATTGACGTAGATCAAGCCCATCTGAACGGCAGCGAGCGGATTTTCCAGTTCGCGATCTCCCTCGTAGCGGCTATTTTCCTTGTCGCTAGTGGCGAGCCACTCGTTCTCTCTTCCCCAATAAACGTCTTGATCAGGCTCCCAGACATCGGCTCGGCCGCCGGCAAAGCCAAAGGTCTTGAAGCCCATCGTTTCCAAGGCCACGTTGCCAGCCAGGATCATGAGGTCTGCCCAGGAGATCTTCTGGCCGTATTTCTGTTTGATGGGCCAAAGCAGGCGGCGAGCCTTATCTAGATTGCCGTTG
>JAYZHU010000226.1:0-12993 GCA_036166175.1 Verrucomicrobiota bacterium
TGTATAGCTTTCAAACATATCGAAACTCGCGAAGCCAGGACTAAGTAAGGCGTCGTCACTGCTTCGACCTAATTCTAAAACCAAATTTACAGCTTCTTGAATACTTCCAACCTCATGGGCCTCCAGTCCGAGGGATTCCAATTCCCGCTTTATTGAGAATCGGGTCTCCCCCATCATGATCGCATGTTTGAGATGCGGTGTTAACTGCTTGGCGAAACACCGAATTGAGCCGCCCTTATCCTTGCCTCCCCCTATCCAGATTACCGGCTGATCGAATCGCTTCAGACCTGAAAGCGTAGCGTGGAAATTGGTCGCTTTCGAGTCATCCCAAAAACGTATACCATGTTTGACCCCAATGAACTCCATCCTGTGAGGGTCTTTCCTGAAGTCCTGGGCGGCTTCCTCGAGACTGCTTTCGCTAAGTCCTAGAGATAGCCATAGAGAACGGGCCATCATATACGATTCGATCTCGGGTTCAGTTTCGAATACGGTGCCTTTCACGCGCTCGCGATTCTCTCTATTGGCGACTTCCAGAATTTTAGCATTGGGAATGCTCAGCCCCAACCGCTTTCCGTAGCAAAATACAGACTGATCCACAACTACGGAATCGCCTCGCATATTGGATATTAGGCTGTATTTACTCTTATAGTACGAGTCTATGTCTCCATGCCTGTCCAAATGGTCCTCAGCGAAGTTTGTCCATAGAACGTAGTCCGCTTGCAATCGTGTCGAAAGCTCTGCCTGGAAAGAACTCACTTCGCAGACCGCAATCGCCTCTGAATTGCAATCCCCCGATAGGATTCCGCACATCGACCGGCCAATATTCCCCAACGCAAACGACTCAATCCCAGAGTGCCTGAAGGCATGATCGAGAAAGGCGGTTAGCGTCGTTTTCCCGTTGGTGCCGGTTATGGCCACGATAGGCCCGTTCCAAAGGGATGCACCGAGGTCGAATTCTGAACATACGCGACAACCCTGCTTTTCGGCCAATCTGATCCATGGATGCCCAGGAGAAAATCCCGGACTAACTACCACCAGTCGAGAACTTCTGGCATCTTCCTCCAAAAACTCCTCCCCAACTCCCTGGCTCAAATTCTCGTCGTAAATCTTGGCCTGACCATCAAGGCTTTCAATTAGCTCCTTCGCTCCAATACCACTGACACCCCCACCCAGAATCACCACCGGAGATTCTAGACTTTCTTCCAGCCAATCGGGAATATGTTGAGCGTGCTGTATCATCTGATTTTCAACGTAGCCAAGCCAGCGAATGCGAAAATTAGAGAAAGTATCCAAAACCTAATAACAACTTTAGTCTCAGCCCAACCCTTTAGTTCAAAGTGGTGGTGGATCGGAGCCATTCTGAATATCCGTTTCCCCGTACTCTTGAATGACAACACTTGAAGAATCACTGAGACGGTCTCCATCACGAAAATCCCGCCTACGATGATCAAGGTTACTGCCTGATGGGTCATAAACGCGATTACGCCTACGAGTCCACCCAAAGCAAGAGAACCCGTGTCGCCCATAAAAACTTCGGCAGGATGGGCATTGTACCATAGGAAGGCGAGCCCTCCGCCAACCATAGCTCCGCATAGAATACCCAATTCGCCGACTCCCGGTACATTCGAAATCAATAAGTATTCCGAAATGATAACATTTCCTGCCGCATATGCCATGATAGCATACACAATCGCCACCGTAATGGTACACCCAATAGCCAGACCATCAACACCATCGGTCACATTGATGGCGTTGCTAGAGCCCACTAGCACGAGAAAAAGGAAGCCAAACAAAGCCCATAGCGGCATTTGCTCGACCACCGCATTCTTGATGAAGGGCAGCCACAACTCTTGGACTTTATCCGCGCTGAGCGGATGATTCAACAGGATCAACAAGGTGATCAATGCCGTTAGACTTTGCCAAACGATTTTCCCCTTAGACGGAAACCCTTTGCTGTTTCGCTTGGATACCTTGAGATAGTCGTCAAGAAAGCCGAGCGCCGTCAGGCTCGTGTAGACCATCAGCGCAGTAAGCGTCCACACATTGAACTGAACCCATAGAAGAGCGCTGAATGTTACGGATACATAAATCAACAATCCGCCCATTGTCGGCGTGTTCTTCTTTCCGGAATGCAGCTCGGCAAGCTTCCCGACTTCCGATTCCGTTCGAAAACTCTGCTGGAAACTTAAGCGCCTCAAGGCTCCGATGAGCCACGGACCCAGCAAATACCCGATCAAAAGGGCTGTTCCCGATGCTAACAACATGCGGAGCGTTAGAAACCTTAATAGGCGAAGCGGTCCAAAGACCTCCTCGTATTGCGCTAAATAGCTCAGCATGTCGCTTTTTCCGTTTCCGTGGATCTATCGAGGAATCTCATTGCCGACTCCAGTCTGTAACGTCTGCTTCCTTTGATGAATACGTCTCCAGAAAAACCCGACAGATATTGTTGGGCCTCATCAACGCGTGAAATTAGCTCTACTCTGCCGCAGCCACCCGCATCCCCAAAACCTTGTTTCAAGGCCGCTGCTCCATCGCCAATCAATACCGCGATGTCATTCTTCCTCAGATCTAGGGAGGCTCCCACGCGTCGGTGCCATTCGTCGGAATTTTCGCCCAACTCCCCCATTGAGCCCAGGAGAAAAACGCGCTTATCCGCCCCTCCCGAGAGGCGATTGAAAGTGTCCAGCGCGTCTATCATCGATTGAGGATTAGCATTGTAGCAGTCCAAGTAGATCCGCTTCGAGCCCAGCGTCTTCCATTCCCCCCGCATATTACTCGGACTCCATTGTCGCAATCGCTCTCCAAGCGTTGAAGCGTCAACTCCGAGATCCAAGGCTACGCAAAGAGCGAGGGCCACATTGCTAGCCAAGCCCCTTCCGATTCCGTTTGCAATAAAGTCCTGATCGATCCCCTGGAGGGAAATTCGCGTGGAGTCGCCAGAAACGGAACTTCTGAAGCGCTTCACTCGATGCCCTTCGTCCCTCTCTGCCACAACTTGATAGTCTAAATCACCCGCCAATTGCTCTTTATAGGGAATGCACGACTCACCCATATAGACACGTCGCGACCCTCCCTTTCTGGCTAATAGCCCTTTCTCTTCCGCGATTCCTGCCAAGCTTCCGAGTCCCTCAAGGTGGGCAGGGCCAATGGAAGTAAAGACAGCTATTTCAGGATCGATAATCCTTGCGAGACTCTCCATTTCGCCTCGCTCGCTAATGCCTGCCTCGACAATCGCAAACCGGCAATCACGAAGCGGCATTCCTAAGATTGTAACCGGTACTCCGATACGATTATTCAAATTGCCTTCCGTGCTCCAAGTATCCGGTTTTCCTCCTAACAAACGATTCAAGAGGTCTTTGAACGTCGTCTTGCCACAACTCCCCGTTACTCCAATTATGGCAGCCGTGCCACCCTTGCGATACCCCTGCGCTAGATTCCCTAATCCAGCCAGAGTGTCCTTTACGAAGAGTTGAGGCAATTCAACAGCCATGCGGGGCGAACTAACCAAGGCAGCGGCAGCCCCTTTCTCTTTTGCCTCTTCAATGAAGTTATGACCGTCACGCTTCGGACTCTTCAGAGCAACAAACATATCCCCAGCAGCCAGCCTTCGAGTATCATAGGAAAAACCTAGCACGCGCTCCCCAGAGGGCGCATTCACCCATTCTCCACCACTCCATTCTTCAAGGTCTTGATAATCGAACTCCAGCATTCTCAAATCCGTTTACCAAGCTTGATCAGGTCGAGTAGCTCCCTCGCAACCTTTCTGTCATCGAAAGGCACAACAGTATCTCCAAATTCCTGAAAGGGCTCGTGCCCTTTTCCCGCTATCAGGATACAATCGCCGGGCTCCGCGCTTTTCAGAGCAACCTCAATCGCCCGTCGCCGATCCAGGACAAAATCGATCTTTCCGCCATCGACTATGCCTTCCTGCATGTCATCAAAAATTTGCTCTTGGGCCTCAGAGCGAGGATTATCAGTCGTAGCCCAGCTAAAGTCTGCGAGCGATGTTGCCGCCGCGGTCATTTCCGAACGCTTTCCTCGATCACGATCGCCACCGCAGCCAAATACCACTTTCAACTGGCCTGGAGTGATCTCCTTGAGCATCCGCAAAGCGTTTTCCAAGGCATTGCCCGTATGGGCATAATCCACAACCACTTCAAACGCTTGACCGTGTACTATGCGCTCCATCCTGCCGGGGATACCCCAAAATGCATCCAAACTAGCGATACATGCCTCAATATCCAGGCCGAGCAGTATAGCAGTCGATAGCGCTGCCAATGTATTGCTGATATTGTAATTGCCGATTAAGGGAGATCGAATCAGGTAGCGTTTACCTTCGTAGCCCAAAGTAAAGAGCGAGTGATCTGGAGCCAGTTCTACATCGGTCGCTTTCAAGGAAGCGTCCTCTGAAAGCCCGAAGGTAAGCACGCGTTCTTCCCTGGACTCATCGGCTAACCTGCGCCCATAGGGGTCATCCACGTTAATCGCCAATCGCTTCGGCGGCGGGCCAATCTCCCCATTGATGAATTTCCGCTTAACCGTGAAGTAGGACTCCATGTCTCCATGGTAGTCTAGGTGATCGCGAGTCAGATTGAGAAAAACGCCAACTTTGAACCTCAATTCAGCCACTCTCAATTGATCAATGCCGTGCGAGCTAACCTCCATAACGGCTCGATCGCAACCGAACGCTCTCATTTGAGAAAGCAATTCGCAAAGCTCGTGAGCCTCCGGCGTTGTCCTAAAGGATGGGAGCACCCGCTCAACAAGATCATAGCCTACTGTGCCTAGGCAACCCGTCTTTGAGCCGTCAACGGAAAGAAAGCACTTGGCCAGATGAGCGACCGTCGTTTTCCCATTCGTTCCCGTAATCCCCACCAATTCAAGATCCCCGTCTGGTTTCCTGTAGAATCTCCTGGCTACCTTCGCCAAGGCAAGTCGAGGATCGTCAGATTGAGCAAATACCGCCTTGGAAAGTCCGAATTTTCTCGGAGCGTTCGAAACCACCGCGATCGCTCCCCGATTCAACGCTTCATCCACAAATGCGTTACCGTCTCTTCGCAGCCCGGGCAGAGCGAAAAAGAGACTTCCAGGAGTGACACGTCGGCTGTCGATGACCAGTCGCGTAACTCGTGGATCAGAAGAACCTCGTTTTAGCTTCGCCCCGCTCTTCTTCAGCAAAGCGCTCAGCTTCCTCCCCTCTTCCTTCTTTTTGATCGTATTTTCCATCCGATCCCCATTCCCTCTTTTCCCGCTGGATCGATTTTTCTCTGCCAACACCATCTTTGGATCCGCCTCTCGAGCTAATGGCTGCCGCCTCCCAACGCATAAGCTCTACCTTGATCCACTGGCGTAATCGCGTAGTACGGTATCAATTTTTCCGCTACATTTTTGAAAGCTGGTACAGCGGCGCTACCGCCAGAAACCGGCATACCGCTATGGGATCCATCGACGATCACGGTGATCACGAGTTCCGGATCGATCGCAGGAAAGAACCCTGAAAACGAGCCGACATGGCTCTGCGAAGAGTAACGGCCGTTAATGATTTTCTGGGCCGTACCCGTTTTTCCCCCGACTTGGTAGCCCGGTATCGCGGCCTTAAAGGCCGTCCCCCCCTCTGAAACGGTCTTCACAAGGAGTTCTGACATAGTTCGCGCCGTTTGGTTCGAAACAACTCTTCGCCTCACCATGGGCCCAAAACTAACCGCCTCTTTGCTATCCGTGTTCAATATCCTGGATACGACTTGCGAACGCATGAGTAGTCCTCCATTGGCTATCGCCGCCATAGCGTAATGCGTTTGCAACGGAGTCGCCGAAATAGCGTGCCCCATGGTCATCCGCGTCAAAGTAAGGCCATCCCATTTGCGAACCGGATTCAGAATCCCGCGCGATTCGATCCCTACATCCAAGCCCGTTTTTTCACCGAAACCGAACTTCCGTACATAGTCGTAGAATCCATTCGACCCTACGAGCACCCCCAATTGGGCAGCCCCTCTATTGGACGATTTCGCTACTATGTCTTCGACGGTCAAAATTCCAAATGGCTTCCAATCCTTGGGCAACTTCGCCACATATCCACTGGGCATCTGCAGCGTTGGCATGGAACAGTCAAAATAGGTGTCTACCGAAACTAATCGTTCTTCCAGAGCTGCGCTTGCCGCTACAATCTTGAATGTGGATCCCGGCTCTATCGGATCCGTCATCGCCCTGTTCTTATGGGCCGATTCATCGAAATCGGTATACCGATTCGGATCGAAAGTCGGGTAATTCGCCAAACCGAGAATGAAACCACTGTAAGGATCCGTAACGATGATGCATGCCGTTTCTGGATCGAACTTATCCGCAATATCCATCAATTCGAGTTCGATCTGGTGCTGCACGTATGGATCGATCGACAAAGCCAAGCTCATACCATCCCGCGGAGGTACGTAGCGGCGGCGGAATTGAGCCATCTCCTGACCCGCAGTAACCTCTGATTCTCTCCATCCCCGTTGGCCACTCAAATAGAAATCGAATTCGCGCTCTACACCTTGGACCGCTTCTCCATCATGCCTGACCAAGCCGATAATGTGGGACGCCAAGGAATTCTTCGGGTAAACTCTTTCGTATTTACGTGTTCCATACAATCCGGAGATACCCAGCTCCAGTATTCTATCATATTGCTCTTCTTCAATCCTCCTGCTCAAGAGCCTCCAGCGATCTCTTCTAGTGGTCTCATCGCCAATAAATTCTCCATCTCTTGCTCCGAAAACCGTCTCAACTCTAGCTAGGTCCAATCCCATGAGACGAGAGAGCTGCGGAAGTTTGACCAAATCCTCTCTCTTCATTGCGACAGGATCAATGCCAACTTCTAGCAAGGTCTTGCTGGTAGCGAACAGCTCTCGATCCCCATTCAAGTCGTAAGAGAAAATGTCTCCCCTTCTGGAGGTTAAAGGGATCAACCGATAGCGGCTGCTTTCGAGCTCTACAATCAGCCTTGGCGCTTCAACAACGTGGAGCTCGAACAGTCTGTAACCAATCGCCCCATACCCAACAAGTATGGCTAGGGCGAGTGTCCAAAACCTGATTCGGGGGGCAAAGCTCTTCACCATTGGCTCATCAATTGCCGGATAGAGCCGTAGCCGTAAAAAGCGCGTTGGCTGATTTCTCGTAGAGCCTCTTTTCTACATTCTCCTCGACATGAACGATTTGCGTAAACGATGGCTCTTGAAGGTCTAACTTATGCTTTCGATTCAATTCCAACAATCGATCAGTCGACATGGCAACCGCCAGTTCGACATCGAGTTGGGCGTGTATCCGGCGTTCCTCTACAATTTTCTGTTCAATTGACTGCAGATGATTCGCGGTTATCGACGTTTGATGCCGGAGCCAAACCGTTATCATGCCTAATCCGCCAATCAAAGCCAGCATGGCGACGGAATACAGGATAATCTGATTCAGTATGCGGTTGGCTGTACGGCTCTTTATATTTCTTCTGCTCATCTACTTCTTGGTGGAATGGTCAATCTGTCTCTCAATATCGGATACTCATCTTCAAATGAGCCTATCGTGAAACCCGGCACTCCCGAGGCTACCTCTTCAAATTGCTGGAAGCTGAAGAGCCCTTTTCCCAATGGATGGTCAGTGGCTAGAGCCACGAACTGACGGTTCAGCGCTTCTTTAAGTGTCGCGTTGTTTTTCATTATCCTGCTACTCCTATTTTGATACGTTTTCATTATTCCGCTTTCCTTAGCGCTCTGAGCTTCGCCGAACGGCTCCGCGAATTGGCCGCAATTTCCCTATCGCTGGCCTGAGTGGGTCGACGAGTTAGTAGACTAGCTCGTCGCTGACGCATATCTTGAGGTCGGTTATCGCCAGGAGCAGGTCTTCCTGCCCACTGCCTAAACAGATTCTTGGCGATCCGGTCTTCCAGTGAATGAAAACTGATCACGCACAATCTGCCGTTCGGCTTGAGTCGCTCGAACGCGGCCGGCAATCCCTTCTCGATAGCCTCAATTTCGTTGTTAATAGCAATGCGAATGCCTTGGAAGACTTTCGTCGCTGGATGGATTTTCGAAGCGTAACGCGGCTTTGCCGGAATGCAGGATAGGATAAGTTCCGACAACGCCTTTGTTGTGTGGAGCGGCGTTTTAGCTCTAGCTTCGATGACAGCGTCGACGATGCGACGCCAATTTTTCTCCTCTCCGTAATCCTTGATCGCGTCGATCAGCTCAGGTCGACTCGCCTTAGCCAACCATTCCTCAGCCGATGGCTGATCGGACTCAGGATTCATTCGCATATCCAAAGGCGCGTCTGAGCGGAAGGAAAACCCGCGGTCAGCTTGATCCAACTGGAACGAAGATACCCCGAAATCAAAAAGGATCCCATCGAAGGGCCCTTCTTCAATTCGATCGATATCCGCGAAATTCTTACTCTGGAACTCGAATCTCTCGCCATACTGCGCTTCGAACTCCTTTGCCCTCTGGGCAGCGTCAGGATCCTGATCAAGGGCTATCACTTTGGTCTCCGCTGCGTCTAGTATAAGGCGGGTGTGTCCCCCGCCGCCAAAGGTGCAATCCAAATAGTAACCCCCGTCGTGAGGAGCTAGAAACTCGATGGTCTCCCTGTACAGGACTGGTTTATGAATCCCCATCGGAGCATGTGAAACAAGGCTATCAGCCAGGCCAATCATCCCTGTAGTGTGTCGCTGACTGCCATTCTCTGGACCGCTTCCTCCCGGCGCTTTTCAGCAATCTCCCTAATCTCCTGCCTTACGGTCAACCTGTTGGGCGAATCTTCGCCTACGTTCCAGCTATCGCAATGCCTAACGATTCCATGTCCAAACGTGCCTCCCATCCCAAACAACTGCAAACGGCCCAGTTTATGTTCACGATAGCGTCCCCCAACCAAACGGGACAGGGGGTTTAAAAACGATAATCGGTTCGATTCCTTCTTCATCATTTTATATCAGCGGGATTATAGGTTAGCAAGTTTCATCAGTTTCCCAATGTCGTCATTGTTCGACTTCGGATCGATCGTCGCCCAGCGTTCGGGACTCCAAATGCGGAAATTGATCATTCGACCAATGAGAACCGCTTCCTTGCCAATGCCTGCGTGCCCAAGCAAATCGTCCGGCATGTTCACACGGCCTTGTTTGTCGCAGCTAAAAAACGTCGCTTGCGAAAACAGCTTGTCTTGAAGTTCCTGAGCATCTTCATCGCTCAATTGTTGGTCCTCGATCTTGTCGTAGAGCTTGGCGATCTGCTGAGGCGGCAAAACTAAGATACAACCGCTAGGATCCGGCAGTCCAAGATAGCCGTCTTCCGTGTCCCCGTCGAAACGCCACTTCGAAGGAATCGCTAGACGATTCTTCGAATCTAAATTACGTTGATGCTTGCCAACGTAGATCGTTCTGGAGTGGGAAGACATTTGTCCTAATGCTCTACAAAGAGCCCCAAAATTCCCCATTTCTCCCCACTTTGTCAAAATTTTTCGCCACTTAATCCCAACTTAACTTTGAATAAATCGCTAAGCCTCTTGGGTTTAGCGGGGTTTTTACGGCAGTACGGCACACTTCGGTCGATTGCGACAATTCTGGGTGAATATTCACTAGCCTTGCATTGAAATCGCCCGCCTCCCTCCTAAAGTCCGATCCGATGATTCCGCCGAAAAACATGCAACTGATAGGAACAGAACTGGCAATCCAGTGGGAGGATGGGAGCGAAAGCTATATATCCTCCGAATCGCTTAGGGCAAATTCTCCAAGCGCCTCCGTATCTGGCGAGCGAGACATTCTTGGAAACCAATATGGAGGCGAAACCGGCGAGGATTACTCGCAGGTCACTATCGATTCGTGGACTCAGGTGGGAAATTATGCATTCCGATTTCAATTTTCGGATGGTCACAACACCGGGATCTATAGCTACGATCTGTTGCGACAGCTGGCAGGAGAATGAGGCCATTTCCATCGATTCGCGGAGTCACTTTTGACGCTGCGGGCACGCTATTTTTCCCTTCGCCCTCAGTTGGGGCCATTTACAGCGAGATTATGGGACGCTTCGGCTTAGAGCTCTCCCCCGATGCCCTCAACAAAGTTTTCATTAGGTCGCTCCAAGCGGCAGAAAAAGACTGGTCCATCGGAGATCCCGAGCGTCGGGAGTGGGAGTTCTGGCGTTCGATTGTCTCGGGGATCGTGCAAAATCTCGCGGAACTGCCAGAAAACTTTGATGACCTATTTCATACCCTTTGGACCGAATTCGCAAAGGGATCGCGATGGAAGCTAAATCCCGAGGCTCTGGCCGCTTTCGATCTTCTCGCAAGCAAAGGAATCAAAATCGCGCTCTTAACAAATTGGGATCGAAGGGTCAGAAATGTCATCAGCGACCACAAGCTGGATTCAAGGTTTTGTCGGCTGTTCATATCCAGCGAAGCCGGATTCGAGAAGCCCGATCGCCGATTTTTCGAGTTCGCCTCGAATGAGATGCGAATGCAGCCTTACGAGCTGCTCCACATTGGGGATCACCTGAAACAGGATTTCCACGGGGCCTGCAATTCCGGGTGGAACGCCCTGCTGCTCTCGAGCAAACCGGAGAACAGCTCGAATCCCCACGGTATCCAGCGTCTACTGGAAATCAGGGATCACGTTCACTAGATAAATATCCCTGCATAATCAGCGCTTTACAGTTTTGAAAGTCTTCGATTCATTCCAGCGACTATGCCAGAGAGCTGTCTACACGAACGATCTTCCAAAGAGGCCATCGAGAAAGGGCTGAAACTTCAGCCCAAGTTCGATGCCGCTGGTTTGATACCCTGCATCACCGCGGATGCCAAAACCAACGAAGTGCTTATGTTCGCCTTCATGAATCGCGAAGCGCTCGAGCACACTATCGAGACGGGGAAAGTGACTTATTTTAGCCGCTCCCGCGGAAAGCTATGGGTAAAAGGCGAATCCTCTGGACAGGTCCAGAAGCTGGTAGAGCTTCGTACTGACTGCGATCAAGACGTAATCCTCTGCAAAGCGGAAATTGGAGAAAATGGAGCGTCTTGCCACAATGGATACCGCTCGTGTTTTTATCGAAAACTCGATTCCGATTCGGGAGAACTGGTGTTCGACGGGGGCGAGCCGCTTTTCGATCCAGAAGAGGTTTACGGCAAGGGCTAACTTCTACAAAACGCCTTTTGATGAACGAATACGCCACCTACCATCTCGGTTGCCCCGTCTGGCATTGCCGCGATTGGGCCGGCAGCGTTTACGCGGGAACTGTCGATTTAAGCCAAGCCCTTCGAGAGTACTCCAAGATACTCAATACAGTAGAGGCCAACTCCGTTTTTTACGCCATCCCCCCTCTATCGACAATCGAACGATGGATGGCCGAATCTGAGGATGGCTTTCGGTTCTGCCCGAAGTTCCCCAAGGCGATATCACACGAACGACGCTTGATCGACGCGGAAACGGAAACTGCTGCCTTCATCAAAATACTCGATTCTCTAGCCCACGGCGATCGATTGGGTCCCAGTTTTTTGCAACTGCCGCCGTCTTTCAATGCCAATAGTTATGGTCAGCTTAAAGCATTTCTTCAACAGTTGCCCAAAGATTTTGAATACGCCGTTGAAGCGCGACACGTTTCTTGGTATGATAAGGGAGACAACGAGCAACAGCTGGATGATCTACTTTCAGAACTAGGCATGGACAAAGTGATATTCGATAGCCGACCGCTCTTCGTGACTGAATCGCCAGACGATGACGAACGATCCGCCCAATCCAGAAAACCTCAAACGCCCGTGCGTAAAAGCTCTTTAAGTAGCAATCCATTCTTGCGATTCGTTGGTCAAAACGACATCGGCGCCAACGATCATTGGATCAAGGAATGGGCTCCCATCATAAACAAATGGATACTAGAAAAGAAACAGCCTTACATTTTCGCCCACTGCCCAAATGAGGCCAACGCTCCTTATTTCGCCCGCCAAATCCACCAGCAGATCCGAAAGCTGAATCCAACCCTTCCTGAATTCCCGGCATTCGCTAGCGATTTTAAGAAAGAGAGACAGGAACAAGAGCAGCTAGATTTGTTCTGAAAACCCAGCCATAGCCGATTCAAAAAGCGGTCTTCGGATGTAAGGGAACCACTCCTATTGAATCCAACCACCACGCAAACTACGTAACTACACCCATGGCCCGAAAACCATCGCGTCTCCTCGCCTTTTTATTATCAACATTCGCTGGGCTCGCTACCGCGATCGGCTTTGAACCGTCCGAAGACGGACTCTACGCTGTATTTGACACCTCAGAAGGCGAATTTACAGCGACGCTCTACTTCAAGCAAGTGCCCATAACCGTTGCCAACTTTGTCGGTTTGGCCGAAAATTCTATTTCCCATTTCGACGACACTACTGGAGAGGCCCAAAATAAGCCGTTCTACGATGGCATCACCTTTCACCGGATTATCGAAAATTTCGTCATTCAAGCCGGTTCTCCCAACGGAACTGGAAGCGATGGCCCCGGATACTCGTTTGCAGATGAGATCGAAAGCGATTTAAAGCACAACGCTAAGGGTGTTCTTTCGATGGCTAATGCTGGTCCCAACACGAACGGCAGCCAATTCTTCGTAACGCTTTCCTCGGAAACGGCCACTCACTTGGATGGCCGACACGCCGTATTCGGACTTGTCGTGGATGGAATAGAGGTTGTCGATGCCATTGGCTTGGCGCCCACCGGCGCGAATGGAGCTCCCACAAATCCCATCACCATCAACTCGGTGACCATTCTCCGGGTCGGAGAAGCAGCGGAAGCATTTTCACCTGCCAACTTCTTACGCCCTTTCGAAGTCGCGGTTGAGCCCAAAATCCACATTGGCGACGACGGATCCGCTAGCGTAAGCTTTCCCCGAACTGAGACTCGAGACTACTTCTTATACCAGACTTCCGATTTTCGAGACGTGAAAGGTCCCACGCGCATGCTTTGGTCTCCGGTAACACCCGAGTCGATTGAACATGTTTTCGAGCTCCCCGAAAGCGGAG
>JAYZHU010000227.1:0-8929 GCA_036166175.1 Verrucomicrobiota bacterium
TCTTATCCCTATGATAGGCATTCTGGTAGTTTTTGCATTTGTTGCGGCAATTGGAGTAGCCGTGTTGTTTCACTTTATAGCGAAAGCTCCCGAAGGTTATCAGGACCGTAGCGGATTTCGGTTCGGCCCTAGGCCAGAATCGGATGGAAAAAGAGTTAGGGTATCAGGTGGACGCTCGCTGGGAGCGAGTTCCGCATCCGATCGTATCGCTGCCCGGCAAAGCCAGCCCAACCATCATTCTTCGCTAAAAGGATTCTAAAGAGGCAAAGCCCTCTTCTTTGCTCGCTCCTATGCTTCTTGCGGAGTCTCGGCGGTTTTCATCGGTTCGTATTGATAGCCGATTCCGTGTATGGTCTTCAAATTGTCCAGTGGCACTTCTTTGCGCTTAAAGAGATCCCGAATCTTGACAATGTATTGATCGAGAGAGCGACTTCGAATGTCCGCATGTATACCCCAAACCGAGTGTATCAGATTCTTTCTAGTGATGATGGTGCTGGGGTTGTCGTGAAAATAGGATA
The DNA here is from genome assembly GCA_036166175.1 of Verrucomicrobiota bacterium. GTDB lineage: Bacteria > Verrucomicrobiota > Verrucomicrobiia > Opitutales > Opitutaceae > Pelagisphaera. The sequence continues at coordinate 519 of JAYZHU010000227.1, forward strand.
GGATGCCGATCTCTTTGCGGCCGATTGTGACCACTTCACCGTCGGTAAATGTGAGCTCCATCGTTGTAGGATTGACGCGAGCCGTATTGAAAGTGAATGGGGCATCAGTGAGTTTAACGTTCTTAGTGACGTTAAAGTCGTTCGCGACCTCGGCCCGTCTCAAAACAGCGTGAATTCTAGCGACGAGTTCTGGGGCGCTAAATGGCTTGGTTACGTAATCATCCGCCCCAAGTTCGAGTCCTTTTACTTTGGAGATTTCCGAATCGTTACCGGTTAGGAAGATCGTGGGAATGTTGATGTCCTCGTTCTTGAGATCCTCCATGAAGGCGAAGCCATTCTGATCGGGGAGGGTTAAATCCAGGAGAATGATGTTCGCGAAATTGTTTTTGAGAAATCGCATGGCTAGAGCGCAGCGATTGCAGACCTGAGTTTGCATGCCAGCAGCCTCTAGGTGTTCTGCGATGACGTTGGCGAGTTCGACTTCGTCCTCGACGATTAATACCAAAGGCTTCGGTTTACTAGGCATATTTGTGGTGACTGATAATTAAGATGTTTTGACAGAAACCCTGGAAAATAGAGGGATTTGCCTATTTACGCGCTATTTATTTACAAATGCGAATACGGATCGTGTAAAATGTAAAAATGTAAAAAAATCCAAAAAAGTTAACGAGAATTGGCTTGCGCCTGGGGTGTGCTTGGATTTCGAGGTGTGGGGTGTCTAAAGAAGCGCCAATAGTAATGTTCGGGTTGCCAAAAGGCAGCTTGGAAGAAGCGACAATAAAGCTGTTTGCCAAGGCGGGCTGGAATATCCGAAAAAGCTCTCGTTCGTACAAACCGAGTATCGACGACGATGAGATAGAAGGCCGTTTTGTGAGGAGTCAGGAGATTAGCCGGTACGTCGATCATGGGTATTTCGATGTGGGGCTTTGCGGCTATGATTGGATCGTCGAGAATGGTTCTGACGTGGTTGAGGTTTGCGACCTCATTTACAGCCGAGCCTCTAATCGCCCTTCTTATTGGGTCCTGGCTGTGCCGGAGGCGTCGGAAATTAAAGCGGTTGAGGATCTCCAGGGTAAGCGGATTGCGACGGAAGTAGTGAATCTGACGCGACGATTCCTGGAAGATAAGGGCGTCGAGGCTGAAGTAGAGTTTTCTTGGGGGGCGACAGAAGTGAAGGTTCCTGACATGGTGGACGCTATTGTCGATTTGACTGAGACGGGCAATTCGCTGGTGGCAAACAAATTGCGCATCGTTGATACCCTCTTGAAAACGAACACGAAGCTGATCGCCAACAAACAGAGCTGGGAGAATCCGATCAAGAGGCAGAAAATCGAAAATATCGCCATGATGCTGGAAGCGGCGTTAGAGGCGACAGATAAAGTAGGTTTGAAGCTGAATGCCCCGAAGGCGAACTTGGAGGAAATTCTTTCTATTTTGCCTGCCCTTCGCAACCCAACTGTGAATCGACTGAGCGATGAGGGATGGTCCGCTATCGAAGTGATTCTTAGCGAGAGCAACGTGAGGGATATCGTTCCCAAATTGAAACAGATGGGAGCGGAAGGCATCATCGAATATCCGTTGAATAAAGTGGTTTATTGATTGGGGAAACCGCCACTCCCCCCGCTGAAATTTATCGATTAGCTCTGAGATTTCGCTTGCCCAAAGGGCGGGTTCCCGCAAAGTCCCTCCCTCTTGCGGCATGCATTTACCGTCCGTTCCGCCGCGACGCTTCCGAACGGGCCCGTCAAAACTTAAACACAGTCGTCCGCATGGACGATGAAACCATAGCTGGGTTTTCGAGTGAAAGGAAGCGGACTCGTTTAATCTAGCGCATACCTATCATGAGTTCTGTAATGGAAGAACTTCTCGCCCAAACTACCTTCGACAAGCTTAAAGAAGGTTCGATTATTAAGGGCACGATAACCGAGATCCGCCAAACCGAAGTAGTTGTCGACATCGGCGGTAAATCGGAAGGAATGATTACCGCTTCTGAATTCGCGGATTTAGGCGATCTACAAATAGGTGAGGAAATCGAGATCTATCTCGAAAAACTTGAGGATCGCGACGGAAACCCAGTTCTCTCCTTCGATAAGGCCGAGCAGAAGAAGAATTGGGAAAACATTATCACCAAGTGTGAAGAGGGCTCCATTGTTCAGGGACGAGTGAAAGCCAAAGTTAAGGGTGGTCTCATCGTTGCGATGGGCGTCGATGCTTTCTTGCCCGCTTCCCATATCGACATCCAGCCTCCGAAGAATTTGGATCAGTACATTGGTCAAACCTATGACTATAAGGTGCTGAAGATTAACCTTGAGCGAAAGAATATCGTTCTTTCCAGACGGGAGTTGATCGAAGAGCAACGGGCCTCTAAGCGCCGCGAGCTTCTCGAGAAAATCAATCCTGGCGATCTGGTCAAAGGGGTGGTCAAAAATATTACAGATTTTGGAGCGTTCATCGATCTTGATGGGATGGACGGTCTTTTGCACATCACGGATATGAGCTGGGGTCGGATTTCCCACCCAAGCGAAATGCTCAAGCAAGGCGAAGAGATCGAGGTGATGATCATCGAAATCAACCGCGACAAGGAGAGGGTTTCTCTAGGCTTGAAGCAAACGAAGTCGAATCCTTGGGAAAATATAGAGAACAAGTACCCAATTGGCGCCCACGTCAAGGGCAAGGTGGTCAACCTGGTGCCATACGGAGCCTTTATCGAGATCGAGGAGGGCGTAGAAGGTCTCGTGCACGTCACAGAGATGTCCTGGACGAAACGCATTACCAAGCCAAGCGAACTGCTCCGCGTTGGAGACGACGTGGAAGCCGTAGTGCTAGGTATCCAGAAGGACGAGGAAAAGATATCCTTGGGCATTCGCCAGCTCGATCCAAACCCATGGGATATGGTTGTTCACAACTATCCGGTGGGCGCTCACGTCCACGGAAAGGTTCGGAATATCACCACTTACGGGGCTTTCGTGGAGCTAGAAGAGGGTATCGATGGCATGGTGCACGTTTCCGATATGTCTTGGACCCGCAAGGTGAATCACCCAAGTGAAGTTCTTAAGAAGGGAGACGAAGTGGACGCTATCGTCTTGGATGTCGATACCGGCAACCAGAGGATTTCCTTGGGCATGAAGCAGGTTGCGGAAGATCCTTGGGAAGATATCGATGGTCGTTTCCGTATCGGCGATGTTGTTACGGGGGTCGTTTCCAAGATCACCTCATTCGGGGCTTTCGTTGAGTTGCAGGATCACATTGATGGGCTGGTTCACATCAGTCAGATCAGCGAAGATCGTGTCGAGAAGATCAAGGATGTCTTGAATGTCGGCGACGAGGTCACCGCTCGCGTGATAAAGATCGATCGCGAAGAGCGACGCATCGGCCTGAGCATAAAGGCCGCTAACTATGACGATGAGCAATTGGCGGCGGAAACGCAGACATACGAGAGTATGGAGGAGGGCGGAGACTTGATGAATCTGGGAGATATCCTCGACCAGGCCACCAAGTAAACCGTATTCTTTGGTCGAATACTTTAATCGGGCGGGCTCTTTCGCGAAAGAGCCCGCCTTTGGTTTGCCCAGCTCTCGGCGGCTAAAGGCGGTTGAGCCAACGGGGGGTCCGCAAGCTTATCAAAATATCGGAAATATACTGAAGGTCAGTAATTTGCCTTGAAATCGAAGATAGGATTTAGGACGTTCGCTACGTTATGGAGGTTTCCGATTTCGCGCCAATTCTGGTTCAAATTATTTTCGCAGCCGTTCTTGCGGGAGTTATAATCCTGGCGAGCCATTTTCTGGGTCAACGAAGTCGGAAGAGCAGCATAAAAGATTCCGCTTATGAATGCGGGATAAAGTCGGAAGGAAAGACGAGCACGCGATTCTCGGTCAAGTTCTACGTCACGGCGATGCTCTTTATCCTCTTCGATATCGAGGTGCTTTTCTTGATTCCCTGGGCTCTGATCTATCGAGACTTCCTTGCTGAAGGCCTCCCGATCCTCGGTCCTATCATGTTCTTCCTCGCGGTGCTTGTCATCGGGCTGGTTTATGAAATCAAGAAAGGCGGTCTCGAGTGGGAAAAGTGAGTCGCTGGCACTCTCCCAATTCATAGGACGGCGGATGCCGTATACCCCAAACTAGATGCGGTTAGATCGATACTTTTCACGCAAACGGGTGCTTGAGCTTGAAAGCGAAACGCTCGAAGGATGCTTGAAGGAGCTCGTTAAAGTCTCGGTCGAAAGCTTCAAAGATCTCAGTCGCAAGAAAAACCTGCTGGCCGGCTTATTGCAGCGGGAGAATACCATGACGACTTACTTGGGTCATGGGGTCGCCCTGCCGCATTTGCGTGTCAAAATGAACCGCCGCTACGTTTTCGCGGTAGGCCGAAGCAAGAAGGGGATTCAATACGAAGGACCGAAAAAAGAAGAGAAGGTTCATTTGATACTTCTCTTGTTGGCTGGAGAGTCGGCCAAAAATTATCTTAACGTGCTCGCGGCAGTTGCTCGATTGGTCAAAGACAAGACCTTCATCGACAATCTGATCGAAGCGGAAGACACGAATGAGCTATGCGATCGATTGATGGTTGGGTTTGGTGGGCTGCAATCCACCACGGGAAAACAGGGCGAAAGCTCGATCAATAAGCTTATATTCAACCAGGCGACGAAGATCGCCAAAGGAGCTGATTGCGATTCCATCGCTGTATTTGGGGATACGGTCATTTCAAACCCGATCTTTCCTCCAGAGGGTTTCAGCGATTTCAAAACAGTTTTGGTGACGCGTCGGGCTAAAGAGGGCGATTTCGACGATTCCCCCTTCGACAGCGTCATCCAGGTAAGATCCTTTTCTAAAGGCAGGCTTGCCCAGGCGAGATCCGCGTTCCTAGTCGGCATTACTCGCGGCGTTTTTAGTCTTAACGATAAGATCTGCTGCATAGGTGGCATTCCAAGTAGCGATCAATTCGATACGATAGTCGTGATAGACATGAGGAAAGAGTTCCGGGCTTTGCTCGCCGATCAGGATGACTTTCTGCCAGTGGATGTTTCTCCGGAGGTCCTTGAGCGCGTTATTGGAATAGCCATGGAGCTCTCCGTAGAAGGAAGGGAGGGGCGTCCGGTAGGAACCTTGTTTGTGCTTGGCGACAGCGAAAAGGTCGAGGACATGACCAAACCGCTAGTTCTGAACCCATTTTTTGGATATAAGGACGAAGATAAAAACGTACTGAGTCCTTTTATGGATGAGACGGTAAAAGAATACTCGGGCCTAGATGGAGCCTTCGTCGTTAGGGGAGATGGAGTGCTACTTTCCGCGGGCAGTCTCATTCACGCGCCGGATTATTTGCATTCTTTGCCGAGCGGCTTTGGCTCGCGACACGCCGCTGCCGCCGCGATTTCCGTGGCGGCTGATTGCCTGGCTATCGTCGTGTCGGCAAGCACAGGTCAAGTGACGCTCTTCCGCAACGGCATTGCCTTGCCGCTGATGGAAAAGCCTTTTGATGGCTAGATTAAGCAGTCGCTTCAGGCGCTTTTGAATTCAGCGAGCTTTTCGGTTGCATTTTCTTGGGAAGCCCTGATTGTCCACGCTTCTCAAACCATAGATTTATGCCACGCGAAGTAATTACTCTAGAGTGCACAGAAGCTAAAGCGGAAGGAAAACCTGTTTCCCGCTACCTTTCCTCGCGAAATAAGAAAACCGTGACGGAAAGAGTAGAGAAGAAAAAATACAACCCGCACTTAAAGCGCCATACGCTCCATAAGGAGATCAAGTAGCGTTTGCTCTTGGCTGATAAAGCCGCCCGATCGAAGTCTAGATAGGCTCGTTAAGCGGACGAGCCTTCCGTAGTATCGACATTGTCGGAATCAGCGCTGCGCCTTGCTGACCGCCATCCATCGCGATGTTTGCGAATCCAGTCCAGCAGAGCCCGTTCGAATCCTATATCTTTGCCGAGCCGTTCTGATTCAAGCCACTTGTAACGCAGGATTTCTTCCCGCTCGGCGAGAAATTCTTGGTACAGGCTAGAGCGCTTCACGAAATCATGCTGCCCGTTAGATGTAGGATCTTCTTCAGACATTAATAACGTACTCGCCCCTTCGTCATGGTTCTCTTTTTGCAACGCTTAACGGATACTATGCGCGAATCCTGTTTATCCCAACCCGCCCAGCAAATTCTGGTGGCCTGAAAGGTCTTGGTTTCGGTCGTCCGATTAGTCGAGAGTTAGCCTGGCCTTAAGTGGGGAAGAGCCAACAACTTTCGAATAAAATCGGGGCAATAATCCGATAAAATAGATTTTTACCCTTATCTGGAGTGCCTGGGATTTTTTAAGGGTTGTTCTGGCTAACGGGCACGCTAGCGGATGAGCGGTTAACCTTTTTGTTGCCCAAGTTTTTCCAGGATTTTTTCGGCGATCGAGTGAAACGATTCCGATGTGGGGGAGTTTGGTTTGGCCAGCGAAAGAGGGGTTCCTTCATCTCCAGCTTCTCGAATTTTTGGATCCAAGGGCACCGCCCCTAGGAGTTGGGTTTCCAAGTCGCTGGCAGTCTTTTCTCCTCCACCTTCGCCAAAGATTGCCTGTTTTTCGCCATTCGGATCCAAGAAGTAGCTCATGTTCTCGACGACTCCAAGTATGGGCACGTTCGTTTTCTCGAGCATGCGTGCGCCTCTTTTGGCGACTTGAGTCGACGCCAATTGAGGGGTCGTCACGATGATCGCGCCGCTCAAGGGTATGGTCTGGGCGAGCGACAGCTGTGCATCGCCCGTGCCTGGCGGGAGATCGACAACCATGATTTCAAGCTCGCCCCACTTCACGTTATTGACGAATTGGCTAATGGTTTTCTGGATCATCGGTCCTCTCCAAACAACCGGGGTATCCTCGTCTATGAGGAAGCCCATGGACATGATGCTAATGCCATGGTTTTGGAGAGGGATGATTGATTCCTCTTCGATTTCCGGGCGTTGATTGACGCCCATCATCAAAGGGATGGAAGGTCCGTAAATATCGCAGTCGAGAAGACCAACGCTCTTGCCGTCCTTGCCTAGGATGCTCGATAAGGCACACGCCAGATTCGATGAAAACGTAGATTTGCCAACGCCTCCTTTGCCGCTTGCGACAGCGATGACGTGTTTGACCAGATCCAAGGGACTCGATTGCTCGGAGTTGGCTGCTTCTCCCAGCTTGCTTCCCGCACTTATCGAAACGCTAACCTCCACTTCATCTACATCTGGAAGGTCGCTTAAAGCCGATTCTACAGAATCTCGTATTTGGGCTGCGATACTGTGGTCATTTGTCGTGACGGTGATCCCTACTTGGGCTTTGCCGTCTTGAAATTCTATACTCCGTACTAGCCCAAAGGATACGATATCCCTACTAAATCCGGGATATTTGACGGTCGATAGCACTTTTTTGATAGCTTCTTTACTCACGGCATATTGATGTTTGCGGTCACTTCCCTTTACCTTTCCTCCCGATTGGATCAAAAACAAATCCAGTTGTTCTCAAAGAAACCTGAAACATACCTTCACCTGTTAAGTCCAGCCTTTAGGCGAATGAATTATTTGAATATCCGAACCCGCTTTTTCGCTTCAATCCTCGCCGCAGTTCTTTTCCAATTCTCGGTCCCCAGTTTTGCCCAACGCGATTTGGGAGTGGGTGAAGTGAACGTTCGGAGGGGGGTAATCCCAGTCGTAGTTAGGTCGCAAGATAGCCAGGCCTTGGGCATTTTGAAAACCGCTTTCAGCGTTCATGGCCGTTATCGAGTAGCCGCGTCCATGCAGGAGGCGTCTTTCGCAATTCATGTCGATCCCATTGGCTCGACTCATTCATCGCTGAAAATATTTTCAGGGATTCCCGAACAGCTGCAGTACAATACTCAGGTGCAGGGAGAGTCGCCCCGCAATTCGATTCTCAAAGCCATCGATTTGGCGATTCGCAAAACCAGTGGCATGCAAGGTTTCTTCTCCGGAAAGATCGCTTACGTAGGAGAAACGGGTAGAGGGATGGAGATCTACTACCGCGATTTCCTGTTTGGCGAAGGCAAGCGATTGACGAACCATGGAGTGGAAGCGGTTCGCCCTCGTTGGTCTCCTGACGGCAGCTACATTGTTTACACTTCCTATCTTTCGGGTTTCCCGAATATCAGGAGGATTGATCTGCGTGGCCAACGATCGGAGGTGTTTGTCAGCTTTAAGGGAACGAATACAAGCGCTCGGTATAGCCCCGATGGTTCGCGATTGGCCATGGTCCTGACGGGACCTGGAAACGCCGATATTTATGTGGGTTCGAATCTAGCCAAAGGATTGAAGCGAGTGGTGAATTCCAATGGATTGGAAGCCACGCCCTGCTGGTCTGGAGACGGGAGTGAACTCGTATTCGCTTCTGATCGCAATGGCGGCCTGGCTCTATACCGGGGTTCAGCATCTGGCGGTCAATTT
>JAYZHU010000228.1:0-18460 GCA_036166175.1 Verrucomicrobiota bacterium
GAGGCTGGCAACAGTGCGGGTAGCCAGAGAAGGTCGTTCCCTTATCCCAACCCACATCGTCTGCGATGGACTCGCCCATGAATTGGTGGGAACCTCGTTCTCCATCGGAGTTGGCGAAAGCGGTAAGTTCGATCTTACCGCCAGCAGCGACCAAGATGGCAACTCTTTGGAACTCTGCCGATTGATTCACGAAGACGAGCGATGGTTGATCCGAGAGACTGAGGGAGCGACTGTGGATTTCGATAGAGAAACAGGCTTGAAAGCGGGAGACACGATCGACATACTAATGCAAGGAAGTCTAAAGCGTTTACTGCTCATTCACTTTATGGAAATCGCCAGCGAACCCATAAAATCAGACCGACATGAAACGACGTAAGCGGGAAACAGAAGTATTCAGCTTATCTTTTCTCGACTGCATATGTTGCGGTTTTGGAGCCGTGCTCTTGCTGTTCGTCCTAACAGTGGGGAAGAAGTCGGATACCATGATCGATATCAAGGCCAAGACCGAGGAGATCATCGGTCAGATGGAAAACGACATAGCTCACAAAGATAGCGAATTGAAATCCCTTCAGCGTTCGCTGACGACTATCCGCGAGCGGAATCGCTACGCCACCGAGCAGATTGAAGAGAAAAAGAAGATGCAGACGGAACTCGAAGACGAGTTCGCGTTGTTACTAGCTCAGTTGGCCTCCATGGAAGAGGACTTAGGAAAGCTCGTAGAAGACAAGGAAAACATGCCTATGCAGGAAGAGGAGGCCCCAATTCCTGTTCCCAATGCCGTAAGGCGCCAGTACCTAACCGGATTTGATATCCAGGGAGACCATGTGCTGTTTCTTATAGAAGCATCCGGTGGTATGACAGACGATGTCTACGAAGAAGCGGTCAAGAGGCAGGCGGACTCCGATGAAGAGAAGCGAAATTCTCCCAAGTGGAAGCGCGTCAAGGAAGGCATGACTTGGATGGTCGCCAACTTGAAGCCGGACTCACAATATAAGATCATTCTGTTCAACAATGAGATCACGCCAATTGAATCCCGCTACGGAATCGAGTGGTTAGATCCGATGGATGCGGACTTGACTCAAGAGGTCATCGAGAAGCTCGATGGTGTGGTTCCTCAGGGAGGGGCGAATCTGGAAAAGGCCCTCGGTATGGTCGACGATCTGCCGATTGTCCCGGATCGAGTGGTCCTTATTGTGGATGGGTTGCCTACGCTCGCCGATTCTTATGAAGGGTCTGAGGTACTGGATTCCAATGACCGGATTAATATGTTTCGGGTAGCGAAACGGGCTTTGACTTATCCGCACCCAGTAAGCGTCTTGCTGTATCCGATGAAGAACGACCCGGGAGCGGCCGTTCATTATTGGCGCTTAGCCAATGATCAAGGTGGTGCGATGGTTTGCCCCTCTAAATCATGGCCCAATACATGAAGAGAAAACGCTCTACTCAAGTATTCAGCCTTTCATTCCTGGACGTCATTTGCTGCGGATTCGGGGCCATTATCCTTCTTTTTGTCATTACGATGGGGAAAAAGACGAAGGAAATCACCAACCTAAGAATGGCTTTGGAGCGAATCATCCAGCAAAGGATGCTGCAGCTCAACGAATACGAAATTGTTACCGAAGAGGTCGCTACGCTAATCCAGCTGGAAAGGGACAAGGAAAAGGAAAAGAAGATCGTTGAAACGGATTTGGAAGCCGTTCTCGCCAAGTTGGAGCAGCAGATAAAGGATAAGGAGTTCAGTAAGGATAAGCTTCTGACAGATTTGGAGCAGGTCGAAGACGAGCTGGCGGTGATGCAGACCGATCCTGAGATCGAACAAAAAAAGGAGATGGTGCCGTCGCCTGTAGGTGTGCCGGTAGAAAGCAACTATATCGCTTTTGTTATAGATACTTCTGGAAGTATGCGTGATCCGAATACGAGTTTGATCTGGGGGTATGTAATTCAGAAGTTCGAAGAGACCTTGGACTCCTATCCAGAAGTGAAGGGCATTCAACTGCTCGACGCGGACGGGCATTTCATCATGGGTCGGGGGATGCGGCGAAAATGGATGCCCGATAATCGGGAAACCCGTGAATACATGGTGAGAGCTGTAAGATTGTATCCGTATAATAGTGACAGTAATCCTGTTCCGGGAATCGCTCAAGCCATTCGACAGTTAGCCGAGCCGGACAACGAGGAGATGAAGATGGGGATATACGTATTCGGCGACGAGTTTACGGGTCGCTCTGAGCCAGTTCTCAATACCTTGGACCGACTGAACAAGGAAGATGAAGACGGAGATCGTTTTGTCCGGATAAACGCCGTAGGATTCCCGAACGTGATCGGCGGAGGGCTTTCGCTCAGCCAATCGGGTTTGAAGTTCGCAAATTTGATGCGAGAACTGACCTATGAGCACGGAGGGGCTTTTGTAGGACTCGAACGAGAAAGCCTGGATTCTCGAAATCGTCAGATTCAGGAACGCTATCCGACGCCGATCCCAAGGCGTCCCCCCCGTAGTCCTTCGATTATATTCGGGCCTCGAGGCCCCAGTATTTACGGACCCTAGCGTTCCGTAAAGGCGTTCATTTTGGCCCGCAATAGCGGTTTCAGCATGTAATCGAGAATGGACTTTTTACCTGTCTTGATGTCTACTTGGGCAATCATGCCCGGTAGAGCCTCGAATGTTTGATCGGTGGTTTTCAGGGAGCGTTCACCCGTTCTGATGAGTATGTGATAGTAGCTTTGTCCGTCCCTCTCGTTGAGAAATGTATCGGCACTGATCCGCTCCACGAAGCCTTCGAGCCCGCCGTAAATCGAGTAGTCGTATGCTGTCAATTTTACCGTCGCTTCTTGGTCGAGTTTAACAAAGGCGATGTCGGAGGGACTGATTTTCGCCTCAATCAGCAGGGTGTCCTCTGCGGGAACGATTTCTACGATTGGGGCTCCTGGTTGAAGAACGCCTCCCAGGGTTTTTATGTGAACCTTATTTACGATTCCGGATACGGGGGCCTTGATGTTGACTCGGTCAATCTTGTCTTCGTAGGCGAGGATAGTCTGCTCTATCTGGCTAAGACTGGTCTTGTATTCGTTATTTTGGGATACTACTTCGTTTAGATACTCGGATCTCTCCTTCTCGATTTGCCCTTCTAGATCATTGACCATCGTTTCAAGTCGAAGCAGTTCAACTCGGGAAACGACTCCGGACTCCGCCAACGGATGAGTGATATCGAGTTCTTTTCTCTTAAGATCTAGGCTTTTTCTAAGCCGTGATTGGCTGCTGGTGATTTTCTCTCGGCGCGTGTCGAATAGCAACTGTTCGGATGCGACAAGTTCAGGGCAAGATTCGATGAGCGCTTCGGGAAAACGAATACCTGCCAAGCCGCTCGATTCCGCATCAAGTCGAGCGATCTTGGCCACTAAATTATCGCGTTTTACAAGACTCTCTCGATAGGAGGTCTGCAAGATCGTATCGTTGAGTTTCGCTAACGTGTATCCGCTTTCAACGTATTGGCCTTCCTGAGTGAGGAGTTCGTCCACAATCCCTCCCTCTAGGCTCTGGACAATCTGCGTGCTCCCAGAAGGAATAACTTTTCCTTGCCCTCGGGTTAGTTCGCTAACTTGGGATTGGTAGGCCCATACGATAAACGCCGCAACGATTCCAATGACCACCAAAAGTAGGAGATTGGCGTAAGGCATACGTTCTTCAAGAAACGCGGCTTTGCAATCGGCTATGAAGTCAAGATCCTCCGATTGTACGGTTTCGTTGGCCCCTTTCGGGAGACGTTCCTGCGATTTAGCGTCCTGGCCCATTAGTTTCTACTGGCTCCCCCCGAAAGTTGCCTCATCACATCTGCCTTCGGTCCGTCCGCTGCAACCTTGCCCTGATCCATAACGATAATGCGGTCAGCGAGTTTCAGCATCGAAGGTTTGTGAGTTGAAAGGATAAGCGTGCGATTGGCCTCTTTGGAGTATTGCTCCATGTTCGTAATGAAATCCCGTTCAGCGTTTGCGTCCATGGCGCTGGTGGGCTCGTCCATCACAAGGAAGCTTGGCTTTGTTAGCAGCGCCCGAGCGATATTGACCGCCTGACGTTGTCCGCCAGAAAGAAGCTCGCCGCGTTCCCCGACCTGGAGATCGTAGCCAAGCGGGTGCTTGGAAGCGAATCGTTCAACGCCTGAGCGAGTGGAGGCATCAAGTACGGCCTCCTCATCCATCCAAGGGGCACCAATGGTGATGTTACTCTTTAAGCTGCCTTGGAACAGGAGATTTTCCTGACAGATATATCCAATCCGGCGTCGCAGATCGGCTGGGTCGATTTGGCGTATGTCCGTATCATTGACAGTGATCATGCCGCCAGTGGATGGATAAAACCCGAGGATCAGTCTAAGTAGTGTGCTCTTGCCAGAACCGACACGCCCGAGAATCGCTACTCTTTCACCCGGTTCAATGCTGAAAGAGGCGTTGATTATGGCTGGCGCGCTTTCCGGCGAGTATGAAAAAGTGACATTGTCGAATTGGATCCGTGGTTCGAACTGGGGCTTGCGGACATACTCTCGACCTTCTTCCCGTTCTTGTGGCAGCTTGATGAGATCATTGAGCCCGCTCAGGGATACAAGGGAACCTTGGAGGCGCGATAGCAAAGCGGCGACTTGACCGATGGGAGCCATGGTCCGTCCGGTTAGGATGGTACAACCAATCAGCGCCCCCATGCTCATATCTCCTGCTTGTATACGAAATACGGAGACGACGATTATCACGACGGAAACCATCTGGGTTATGAATATCGTGAAATTGGAGGCAATCGATGAATAGCGTCTTGAGGCGACTTCGCTTTTGGCCATTTTGCCCAGGGAATCTTCCATCCGCTTTTGAAACCCTCCGGCTGCCGCGAGCCCGCGAATGGCTTCGAACCCGTTGATTGCCTCGACTAGAATAGCGTGCTTTTGGGCCGATGCCCCGTGCGACTTTTCCGCTGCTCTTTTGAGTGGGATATGCATTATAGCCCCAAGACCGAGAATCAAGACGATCGCGGCGCAAGGAATGAACGCTATCCACCCAGCGATGTAGCCCATGAACGCGAGAAAAAGGACAACGAATGGCAGATCGATAATAGTCGTGAGTGAAGCGGAGGTGAAAAATTCTCTAAGGCTCTCGTAGCCCTTCACTTGATTTGCGAAACTTCCAGAGGAGTTGGGCTTGCTTTGCATCTTGATGCCCATGATGCGCTGGAAGATAAAAGTGGACATCAGAACGTCGGCATTCTTTCCGGCTTTATCGATAAGTATTCCTCGTAGCGATTTTAGAAGAAAGTCGAATATGTATACAATGGATACGCCACTAGCCAGTACCCAAAGCGTATCAATCGCGTTGTTGGGGATTACGCGATCATAGACGTTCATCACGAAAAGAGAGCCAGCTATGGCGAATAGATTGATGAAGACCGCCGCAAGTAGAACATTGGAGTAGATCTTCTTGTACTTCCAGAGCGTTCCCCAAAACCAGTTTTTGGAATCGACGGTTTGGGTGCTAGATTCGGATCGGCTTTCGAAGTCAAACTGGGGTTTGATGAATATGGCGACGCCCGAATATTCCCGTTTGAGCTCGTCGATCTTGACGGTGGTTTCGCCGCTCCCGGTTTCCGGTATGATTACGCGGCACTTGCCAGCTTCTTCTCGAGAGACCAGAATCGCTGCTCGATTTCCCTCGAGGATTAGAACTACCGGAAGGACAAGGGTGGGGATTTTTTCGAATGACCGTTTAACGATACGAGCGGAGAATCCCGCGGTAGATGCCGATCGGAGAAACAGTTTTGGAGTCAACCTGTTGTCGACTAGCGGCAGTCCAGCGATCAACGCCTCTTTTGAAAGCGGTTTATGATAGATCTTACCGAGCGTTACGAGGCATTCGAGTAGGGGATCGTCGACTCTGGACACTTCGAGATTTATAGCGTCGTCAGTCGCTGGATCGTGCTTGGCATCCACCCTTGAGGCACTTTGCCCTTCACCGTCCATGGAGGAAATTCGATTGTTAGTCGCCACCTTCATTACATATTGCTGGTCAGGTCGATGAGCGACTCGTGGAGCTCTTCCATTTCCCGGAGTTTACGCTCCACCTTCTTCTGTTCAGTGATGTCCTCGATAACCCCTTCCAGGTATACTGGCTTTTCGGGGTCTTCTTGGATCATCCATACGTTCAGTTTCGCTTCCAGAATGGATCCATCTTGGCGATGGAACTGCACCTCTGCTTGAGCATCCTTTTGGGCAAGCTCATAGAGTTTGACGATTTCCACCTTTCGTGAAGATTCGCCGGCGATCTCCGGTTTTAGAACCTCCACGGATTTTATGAAATCCTTAATCGAATCGTACCCGAACGCTGATGACAGCCTTTGATTCGCATCGAGAATCACTCCATGGTCTGAACAGCGGAATATCCCGATATGGGCGTTCTCGAAAAATCCGCGATATTGGGCTTCGCTTTCTTTTAGACGCTTTTCCAGTCTGAGATTCTCGCGTCGATTTGCGGCATCTTTGAGGTGACTACGGACAGCAGGAACGAGTCGAGCGGTATTGCCCTTCATGATATAGTCATAGGCTCCCATTTTCATGAGATCCACAGCCGTCTCTTCCCCAATCTTGCCGGATACCAGGATAAACGGTATATCCAGATTATAGCGTTGGAATACTTGCAGGGCTCTCATCCCATCGAAATCCGGCATTTGGTAATCGGAAATGATAATATCCCACTTGTGCTCTTCCAGCGCCGCGACCATCTCTTCCTCCGTTTCCACCCGCTCGTGGACGACCGAGTATCCGTTTTTCTTCAACAGGTTTACGGTGAATTTCGCCTCGATCTTGGAGTCTTCGACAATGAGGACACGCAGGTCGGTTTCGAGAGGCGAGTGTGATTGGTCTTCGGTTGAGTCCATGTCGATTGGCGAATGTTCGAAAGTGGATTATTATCGGATGGCCTCCATTAAGGATCCCATTGCGGACAATGTCCGATAGGCGGCTTGGAGACGATTGTAGCTTTCTTCTTTTACCGAAGATTTCGCGGAGAATAGCTCGTTTTCTACATCAAGGACGTTTATGAGAGCTCTCTGGCCCAATTCGAACTGCCGTTGATAGGCAGATACGACGGATGTCATTGAGTCTCGGTACCTTTCCAATTGATACAGCCGCTCCTCGGCGATAACACAGTCGTTCCATGCGTTGAGAAAGCGTGCACGAACTTCTGTCTCGGTGTCTTCGAGATCGTAGCTTGATTGGTCTACAATTAGCTGGGTTTTCCGAAGATCGGCTCGCCGGCTGCCGCCGCCGAATATGTCGTAGGACATCACAACCAGAGCGGAAGCGTCTTCCGTGCGATCCATAGAACGGGCGCTGTCGACGGAATCGCCCTGGAGAAAGAGCCTGAACTTGGGTGAAAAGGCGCTCTTGGCGACGTCGAGGCGGGCCCGATTAGCATCCATGCGGGCTCTGGCTGATTGGACGAGGGGATTTCTTGCCAGATCTACTTCATCGAATGAGATGGGTAGAGCCCAATCTGGAAATTCCGGCTCGATCAAGTCTCCTGGAAATTCGCCAGTGAATTTCTGGTAGGCTGTGGTAGCTTGAGCAAGTTGGCGATGGCGAGCCTCCAGGGTGGCCTGGGCCATTGCTAGTCTTGCAGTTACGAGTTCGACATCCGCTTTGGGGCCGGCCCCAGCGCTAAATTTGTCGCTCGTTTTGTCTAGAGCCGTTTGATGAATACGAACGCTTTCCTCGGCGAAGCCTACGAGCGCTCGGTATTTCAGGACATCGACGAAGGTCTGTGAAAGTTCCAGAGCGAGACTTTGGCGGGTGGTTTCCAGATCAATTTCGCCTCTCAGCCGATTGGCTCGAGCCTCGGCGATCCGGCTCTTGGTAGAGCCGCCGTCGAAGAGCAGTTGGCTCGCTTCCAGCGAGTAGGCGCCCATCTTTGCCAAGGCGAAATCGGATGCTCCCTTTCGGAAACGTTCTTCGCCCCCTCTCAAGCTTAGACCGAGTTGTGGCCTGCGTTCACTACGAATCGAATCGATCTCGTTCTCTCGAATTCCAAGTTCTGCATTGTCTGACTTAATTCGAGGGAATTCTTCCATCATCGACGAGACGGCGTCGGAAAGGCTGATCCCTTGCCCCTTGGACTCGACAAAGCCCACCCCAATGCCCAAGAGAAGAGCGGCCGATAAACTGTTTCCCATCCAGGAGAAAAAGCCAAAAATGTGGGATGTTGTTTTCAGAGCGAATGAAAGGTTGGGTTTTCGTCCTTTCTATCGCTCGTACCAGAGTGAACTTAAACAACCAGGGCCATTCGGTTCGAAAACTAGGAAATGACTAAGTATTTACACAAAATTTCCTTCTATTTTAGGACCAACAAATTTGCCTGATTTAAACCGGAAACGGCTTTTGAGCCTAATGCGAGCTGACAACGGCTTTTAACACCGGTTCGAAAACCTGGCCTGAAGTGGCAATTATTCCTTTGTTGTTCTTAAGGGTTTGGCCCTGAGAAAAATCGAGAGGCTCGCCAAATGTGTCCGTGACGCGCCCGCCTGACTCGGTGAGAATCAAGAAGCCTGCCGCGTGATCCCAGATCTTCTCCTCGTATCCAGGTCGGGTTGGTAGGCGGAGGTAGACGGATGCCTGGCCTCGAGATACGGCAGCATATTTGCATTGGCTATCCATTCGAAAGGGAGTCGATTTAGAATCGAGAGCTTCGAGTATCCTGGCTGACCGTCCGTGGGCCGTATGCCCTGATTCCACAGATTCGCAGAAGACCGCTTCAGCAGGGTCCGAAATCCAATCGCAAGCAACCGGGGTCTTATTGTCGAGGTCATCTAATGGGGATTGGAAGGCTCCTTGGCCTTTAGCGGCGAAAAGCAAGCATCCGCGTTTGCTGTCTGGGTCGGAAGGATCGACTGGCAAGTTAGGGCAACCGAGGACACCGACAACGACCTCGCCATTCTCGATAAGCCCCAAGGCGATGGCATATTGATCGCCCCGCAAAAATCCTTTGGTTCCGTCGATCGGATCCAAAGTCCAAAAGCGGCCGGAACCCCCGCCAGGATGCGAACCGCGTTCGATAGCGGAAATAATCGAGGGTTGATCCAAACTATGTTCAACCTGGCTCACGCGTCTAACGATTTCCTTGAGCAATTTGGCATTCTCGGGTTTCAGGAGCTCTGTGGCATCTTCTTCTGCTGTGGCGGGATCGCTTGGAAAGGCCGTGGCCAGGGAATTTAAGACCAATGCCTGGGCCCCAAAGTCCGCAATTGTCACCGGAGATTTGTCTGCCTTGTCCAAGGCTCCAATCGATTGGAGATCGGCTTGGGCTTCGCTGCAGAGAGAGGCGGCTTTAGCGACGGCTTCCTTGGCGGCTTTGAGTTCCTGTGAATAGATCGTCGTAATGGCTATTTCTTGTTCGGATCCTTCTATCGGCTCAATCGTTCGATTCCTTATGCTAACAAGAAAGGCTTAACATTTGAATTTCGCTAGTGTAAAGGTATTCTCGTGATTAAGACGATAGCTCCTTGTTTGTTTTCTTTTGATATCGAATGGGTTCCGGACCCGTTGTCTGCCGAAATATTGCATGGCGTTTCAGAGGAGGGACCCGCGGCCGCGGAGGAGTCCATGAAACGTCTTTGGCGAGAAGCGGGAGCGACTGAAGAGCAACCTCAACCCTATCTGAAAACCGTGTTGTGCCGGGTTGTATCCATTTCAGGGATATTTAGAGAAGTCTCTGGAGGTGTGGTCAGTTTGAAGTTGGTAACTTTGCCAGTGAATGTAGACGATAAGGAGAAAGTTAAGGAACGCTCCATCCTTCAGACATTGCTAAAGGCGGTGGGATCGCGAAAACCGCAATTGGTCGGCTATAACTCCCACAACGCCGATGTCCCGATCATCGTGCAACGATCCATTGTGAATGGCCTTTTCGGCGAGGGTATGGGAGAGCGTCCAGATAAGCCTTGGGAGGGAGTAGATTATTTTTCTCAAAGTAGCGATTTCAATATCGATTTAGCGCCGATCCTTGGACGGTACGCCCAAACTCCAAAACTCAATGTGATTGCTTGTCTATGTGGCATTCCTGGAAAAGTGGATACGGACGGAGGTAGCGTTTCCGGTCTTTGGCTGCAAGGCGATTTGCAATCGATCGTCGACTACAATGAGTTTGACGCCGTAACGACCCATCTTCTTTGGGCCCGGGTTGCCCATTTTGGGGGATTGCTAGGTGATGAGGCGTACGAGCGAGAGCAAGCCTTGGTTCGGGAATTGCTCGATAGCGAGATTGCTAGGGGTAAGAGCCATTTCAAACGCTACCTAGATGAGTGGGATCGACTGCAGTCGATTACTTCAACGCGCTGAGCCTTCCGGACTGATCGGTTAAGCAATTGGACAGTAAGCAATCAGAGATGACAGAACGTCTGTGCATCGTTGTTCCGGTGAATGTGTGGACACCCGGGTTGCACGAGTTTCGCTCGGATTTCTTGGATGAATCAATGCTTAGGATCCCTCCTCATGTTTCAATTTGCGAGGTTCAGCTACAAGGGCGGGGAATGGAGCCTAGCTGGGCGTCGCGCATAGATGAGCTAAATAATATTGGAAGAGAGGTGCCTGCTTTCTCTTACGGATTAAGCGAGCTATTCTGGGATGAATCGAAGGGAGTTTTGTGCGTGCGACCCCAAGATGATGGCGATCGATTCAATTGGATCAAGCGGATCGCTCAAAGCATTTTGGGCTTCGTCAGCGCTTTGCGGGATTCGCGTTCTCCTCGATTAGCATTGGCTTCGAGAACGGGATTGGGACGGTTTTTATTGGAAGAGAGGTTCAAGGAACTTAATGGCGAGGATTTCTCTCTTTCTTGTCGAGCCACCGAGGTCGAAGTCTATCGGAAAGTGGGAAAAGATTGGTATTTGAATACAACGATCCCGCTGAGACAATCGGACGAGAATTAGACGCGGGCGGCCCGTTTTCTCAAGGTTGCGTTCAAAATGCGTTTACGCAGCCGCAAGTGCGATGGGGTAGCCTCCACGAATTCATCGGGAGCTATATATTCAATGGCCCGTTCGAGAGAAAGCTCGATCGGCGGCGATAGTTGAATTCCTTTTCCTTCCCCTTGGCTTCTGAAGTTAGTCAGCTGCTTGGCTTTAGTTGGATTTACGGGAATGTCGCTTGCTCGAGGATTTTCACCCACGATCATGCCCTCGTAGACTTCGGCGCCAGCCCCAACAAAGAGTTTCCCTCTGTCTTCGAGGGCATTGAGAGAATAGGCGGTTGTTTTGCCGGCATCCATGGAAACGAGCGTGCCGGTTAGTCGAGTGCTGATCTCGCCGGCCTTAGGACGATATTCTTTGAATAGATGAGACATGATCCCGTGGCCACTAGTGGCGTTTACGAGGTCGATTTCCAATCCGATCAATCCTCTGGTAGGAATCTCGGCCTCTAGAAACACAGTGCCATTTCGTGTATCCATGTTCGTCATCTTGCCCCTGCGATTGGAGAGATTCTCCATGATGCCGCCCGTGCAATCATCCGGGAACTCGAGCCAAAGGGTCTCGAAGGGCTCCATTTCCACCCCGTCTATGGTTTTCTTAATGACGGTGGGTCTGGATACGAGAACTTCGAAACCTTCGCGCCGCATCGTTTCCACGAGAACGGCTATCTGCATCGCTCCGCGAGCGGCGACATTGAATACGCCGCTAGATTCGGAATCCTCAACCTGAATCGAGATGTTCGTCTTCATTTCCCGAAACAGTCGATCACGTATTTGACGAGAGGTTACTAGCTTGCCATCACGACCAGCGAGAGGACCATCATTCACCGCGAACTGCATCTGGATTGTCGGTGGATCAATCTCAACGAAGGGCAGGGGTGCCTGATCTTCCGTCGCGCAAAGGGTCTCCCCAATATCCACTTCATCGAATCCGGCAATTCCGACTATATTCCCTGCCTCCCCTTTTTCAGATTCATTGGATGAGAGACCTGTGTACTCAAAAACTTTAGTGATTTTGACTCGTTCTCTTTTCCCGTCGCGATTGATTCGGAAGATGCGTTCACCCGTCTCCACGCTGCCGCTTAGGATCTTGCCAATCGCGACTCTGCCAACGTAGTCATCCCAATCAATGTTGCTTACCAGCATCTTGAAGTCTCCTTCCATATCGGCTTCGGGAGGGTCGATGGCGTCGAGTATCGTCTCGAAAAGAGGCGTCATGTCGTTGGGCTCATCCTTGAGATCGGTTAGCATGAATCCATTCTTGGCAGATCCGTACAGAAACGGGGCCTCAAATTGGTCGTCTGTCGCTTCCAGCTCGAGGAATAACTCGAGTACCTGATCGTGCACTCGATCGGGGTGGGCGAATTCGCGATCGATTTTGTTGACCAGCACTATCGGCGTAAGGTTTTGGGAGAGGGCTTTCCTGAGAACGAACCGCGTCTGGGCTTGAGGACCATCTTTGGCGTCCACTAGCAAGAGAACACCGTCTACCATTTTCATCACTCTCTCTACCTCGCCACCGAAATCTGCGTGGCCGGGCGTATCCACAATGTTAATCGTCTTGCCGCACCAATGGACGGATGTGTTTTTAGCTTTGATTGTAATGCCCTTTTCTCGCTCGAGATCCATCGAGTCCATAGCCCGCTCCTCGGCCTTCTGATTCTCGCGGTAGACTCCACCTTCTTGCATAAGCCGATCGACCAGCGTAGTTTTGCCGTGATCGACGTGAGCGATGATGGCTACATTGCGAATATTTTCGTTGCGTTTCATTGGAATGGACGACCCTCGCTGGGTGAAAAGCGATGGGAATGACGGTTGACCCGATCTTTGGCAAGCGGATTGATGCCCACATGGCGCTCGTTTTCCGATTTCGCTAGAATGTTGCCGAACATTTGATGGAGTGGGGCTTTATGAAATTGCCAATCGGGGAAATTGAAGACGAATTTGTCGATGCCTATCGAGAAAGGAATCGAATCATTCTCAGTACCCCGACGGGATCCGGCAAATCGACGCAAGTGCCCCAAATCTTGCTCAAGAAAGGATTGTTGAATGGCGGGCAACTCTTGGTCCTCCAACCCCGAAGAATTGCCGCCAGGGCCTTGGCGAGACGAGTCGCCCACGAATTGGGAGAGAGAATGGGTGACCGGATCGGTTATCAGATTCGAAATGACACATTCGTGTCCAGAAATACCGTCGTCCGCTTTGTTACCGAAGGCATCTTGATGCGGAAATTAATCAACGATCCAACGCTCTCTGGTGTGAGTGGCATCGTTTTCGACGAGTTCCACGAGCGAAGCCTTCATGCTGACATGGCCTTAGCGAGAGCCTTGAGGCTTCAAAAGGAAACCCGAACGGAATTGCGAATCGTCGTTATGTCCGCTACCTTGGATTCGGAGTCCTTAGAAACGTATTTGAATCCATGCCGGACAGTGGTGTCTGAAGGCCGCGTATTTCCAGTGGATATCTCCCACGTCAAGGAAACGGTAGCCGGGTCCAAATTGCCAATCTGGGAAATGGCGGCTAAACAAGTCAGTGAATCCGTAAAGGGAATAGATCAAGGCCACGCTCTTGTATTTATGCCAGGGGCTTATGAGATTGGGCGGACAATAAAGGCGCTCGGGCAACGGCTTTCAGCATCCGAATTCAGATTACTGCCGCTACATAGCGAGTTAGGCTCAAGAGAACAGGATGCTGCCTTGGATGCTAGCGATCGCCGCAAGATAATTGTTTCTACGAACGTTGCTGAAACGTCTTTGACTATCGATGACGTGCGTCTGGTGGTGGACAGCGGGCAGGCGAGGATTGCCCGCTACGATCCAGCTCGTGGACTGAATACGCTTTGGATAGAGAAGATTAGCCATGCATCAGCTCGTCAGAGGACGGGTCGGGCTGGGAGAACGGGACCGGGCAAATGCATTAGGCTTTGGTCCGAGCGAGACCATAGCCAGAGACCGGAATTCGACGAGCCGGAAATTCAGAGGATGGACCTTTCCGAATCGCTGCTAACACTCTTGGCAACAGGTATTGAAAGCCTGGATACATTAGAGTGGCTCGAGAGACCCTCGGATGAGCGGATGTCCGAGGCGAAAGGATTGCTTGCTCTATTGGGGGCGATTGATGAAGAGGGACTTTTGTCGAGTGCGGGTAGGCGGATGGCTGAATTTCCACTGCATCCCAGGTACGGCGCCATGATGCTTGCCGCGGATCGCTATGGGTGCGTTGAAGATGCCGCTCTCGCTGCAGCGATCGCCCAATCCCAAGGTATCTTTTTGCGGAAAACGGATAGAGAAATTTCTAGAAGAAGAGATGCTCTGATCACGGATTCCGTAGATAGCGACTTGCTTGTGCAGATTCAGGCTTGGAGAGCGGCCAAAGCGAATCGCTACGATTTGGGTTTCTGCCGTGAAATGGGCATTTATGGGCGGACCGCTAGACAGGTCGAACAGATCGCCAGCCAAATATTGGATAGCGCGAAATACGCCGACATAGCTTGCCGACAGGCATCGGAAGTTCCAGAGGCAAGTATAGTGAAGTCCATTCTTGCGGGTTTCCCGGATCGTGTTTGCAGGCGTTTGGACCGCGGTACATTGCGTTGCGAAATGACGGGTCAGGTTAGAGGTTCATTGGCTCGCGAAAGCAAGGCTCGCGATGCCTCGCTGCTGGTCGCCTGTGAGATTACGGAGATCGGCCACCAGCGAGGCGATGTCACAGTCGTGTTTGGGCTGTGCTCGGAAATCAAGGAAGAATGGCTAAAGGAACTGTATCCAAAGGAATTTGAATCCGGGAAGGAAACGGTTTTCGACGAGAAGAAGAAGCGGGTTGTCGAAAGGATATTTACGCGATATCGGGATTTGGATATCGAATGTAGGGAAAATCTGGATGTGAGCCTGGAATTAGCGGCTGCTGAGCTAGCCAAGCTGATCGAAAGCGGAAAGACGAATTTGGACAAGTGGGACGCAAGCGTGGAAAACTATCTCGCGAAAGTAGAACTACTAGCATCCTGTTTCCCTGAATACGGAATAGAGCTCTTAGACGAAGAAGCCCGAAGCTTGCTAGTCGAGCAATGTTGCCATGGAGCTAAGAGCCTGAGAGATCTTAAAAAGCACGAAGCGATGCCGGTACTTAAGTCTTGGTTCGGAACTGACGTCGATCAGCTCGTCCAGTCGCATACTCCAGATCGATTGCGATTGGAAAATGGCCGTTCGGGGAGATTACGTTACACAGCGAAAGGAGCTGTCTTGTCGGCCAAGATTCAGGAGCTGTATGATCTAGCTGATACGCCTACGATTTGCGAGGGTCGCTTCCAACCTCGAATCGAAATTCTCGCTCCCAATATGAGGCCTGTTCAGTTGACAGACTCGCTGCCTGAATTCTGGGAGTCGTCATACCCGAATATCAAAAAGGAGCTCAAAGGGCGCTACCCCAAGCACGAGTGGCGTTAGGCTGAATATTCCCTCGCGGCTACTGGGCCTTCTATAATTACTTTCCGTGGGGCGCCGTCAGAAGCCTTGGCAAAAAATGGTGGGAGATGGCAGATTCGAACTGCCGACCTCTTGCATGTCAAGCAAGCGCTCTAACCAACTGAGCTAATCCCCCGAGTTGCGAATCCGTCCCACAATAGCATCTCGAAACGAGGCGGAAACGGTTATGGACAGCAATATTCGGGGCAAGAACAATTTTCGTTTTCTTTGAAGCCGAAAACCCCCTAATTTCATACCTAACAATTAGATGCTTCAGTATTTAACCATATCAAATTTGGCTCTCTTGGAACGGGCATCCATCGAGTTCGACGAAGGATTTACAGTGGTAACGGGTGAGACCGGGGCTGGAAAAAGCGTTTTTCTCGGGGCTCTAAGTCTACTTTCCGGAGCCCGCTCAGATAAATCAGTCATTCGGTCGGGTGAGGACGAATGCGAGGTAGAGGCGGCGATGCAATTCGAGCGCCCGAACAGTGCCAATTCGCTGCTGGTAGAGATGGGACTGCCGGAATGCGAAGATGGGGTCCTTTTGCTTAAGCGTAGCCTGCGAGCGTCCAAAGCGTCACGAATTTCCATTAATGGCAGCCTCGCCACTTTGGCCAACTTGCAGGCCTTGGGTTCGCTTTGGATCGATTTTCATGGGCCAGGTGAACCTCAACGATTGCTGAAAAACGAGTGCCAACTGGAAATGATCGACTTTTTTGCCCGGCTGCAGGGCGAAGTGGAACAGTATCGGAACGCGTATGAGGAGTGGAGACGGACTCTTTCGGAAATAGAACGGCTAAGAAACGCGACTAAGCTTTCTCAGGATCAAATTGATTTTCTGAGGAAAAAGATCGACCGTATTGATGCCTTGGAGCTCTCTCCAGAATCAGTAGAACAATTGGAAATCGATTTCAACCGTGTTGCCAGTAGCCAAGATCTAATTGGACTGTCAGGCGAGCTGGGATCGGGACTGATTGGAGACGACGGTGTCGTTGCCTTATTGAGTCCTTTGATGGGGGCAGCGAAAGAAGCTGCTGAGAAGGATTCATCCTTAGGCGAGCTCGCTGATCGATTGGAAGGGGTGATACTAGAGATTCAGGAGTTGGGGGCCGAGTATGAGATGGTAGGATCGTCTCTGGATTTCGAACCAGAATTCGCTGAGCAAGTGCAGTCCCGCATGACCGACTGGCAGGAGTTCCGGCGCAAGTACGGCAGGAATGTATCTGAGGTAATTAAGGCTCGGGAAGAGATGGTGTGCAAGATCGAATCTCAAGGCGATATCGAAGGGGCTCTAGATAGGCTCCATGAAAAGGCCGACAAAGAGGAAGCCGCGCTCAAAACGATGGCTTCTGGATTGTCCAGGAAGCGCAAAAAGGCGGGAGAGAAACTTGCCCTTAAAGCAGAGGCGGTTTTATTGGAATTGGGATTCAAGAAGGGAAAGTGCGGATTGAGCCTGGTTAAGCAATCGTCTCTCAAATCGTACGGAGACGCCTTGCCTGAGCTCCTCTTTTCACCCAACGTAGGGGAGCCACTGAAGCCGTTGAGCAAAGTCGCTTCAAGCGGCGAACTAGCCAGGGTAATGCTGGCATTGAAGACGATCCTGGCGAATGTGGATTCTGTTCCGGTGCTAGTTTTCGACGAAGTCGATGCAAACGTTGGCGGAGAGATAGGCAAGATGGTCGGCCAGAGGCTCAAGGGAATCGGGGCCAATCATCAGGTTGTTTGCATTACCCATCTGCCTCAGGTCGCTGCCCTGGGAGACAACCACTTCGTCGTAGAAAAGGATCAAAGTGGCGATCGGGCAACTGTTTGTATTGAAAAACTCGATGCAGGAGACGATTCGCGGATTGTCGAGCTGGCCCGAATGCTAGGGGATCGGGAAGCGAGAAGCGCTCTATCCCATGCCAAGGAGCTGTTGTCGGAGGGCACCCAAGTGTCGATCGAATCCTGATGCGGTTGAAAGGTTCGAGGGCTCTAGTCACGGGAGCAAGCAGCGGAATAGGGAAGGCCATCGCATCGCGATTGCTGAGCGAAGGGGCGGAAGTTTGGGGAACGTCGCGAGATCCAGAGGCGGCTGGATTGTTGCTAGGGGTTCAATCGGTCCGATTGGACATCAGTTGCGTGAAACAGATTGACGCGGATTGGCATGCTCAAGGACTGGATACGATCGATTTCGATATCGTGGTAAACAATGCGGGGGGCGGTGTTTTTGGGCGTTTTTCCACGTCGGACTTCGAGGATTGGCAGTCCCAAGTCGAGACTCTCTTAATAGGTTCTATGAGAGTAACGCGTCTTGTTCTGCCTAACCTGATCGAGCGAAAAGGATATTTGGTGAATGTGTCCTCGCTGGCTGCCGAGTTTCCGGTGCCCTTCATGAGCGCCTACAATGCATCGAAAGCCGGCTTGTCTGCATTTACCGAAAGCGTCATTTTGGAGACGCAAGCTAGCGGGCTGAAAGCCATAGATTTGAGGCCTGGAGATGTCAGATCTAAGTTTAACAAAAATATGACGGTAAAAAGAGGGAAAATTGAAAATCAAGGTTGCATGAAAAAGGTTTGGAGCAGAATAGAGAAACGTACAAATAAATCGCCGTTGCCCGATGTGGTGGCGGACAGGTTATGCCAGGCTATTCAAAAAGACAGAACGGGTATTATTCGGGTCGGATCGCGATTTCAAGCGGTTCTGGCCCCTTTGATCTGCAGGCTGATTCCAGGGAGTTGGGCCCGAGTGGGGAACGTCTCCTATTATACGAAGTAGGAGGCGTAAGCGACTAGTGGCCGTTAGGATACTAGTTTTGACTTCAAGTACTGGCGGCGGGCACGATGCTCGAGCGATCGCGTTTCGCAGGTGGGTTCGCGAGATCTATGGTTGGGAAGTAGAAGTGCGAGTTGAGAGCATGCTCGAAGACTCGTCGCGGATTGGTCGTTTCGGGGTAGCACTCTACAACTTTATCCAGAAGCGCGCCCCCTGGCTACATCATCCGTATTTTGTTCTCGTAGAAGGGCTGAGCTACC
>JAYZHU010000229.1:0-7250 GCA_036166175.1 Verrucomicrobiota bacterium
GGTGGTTACAGAGACGTCAAATATCACCTTGGATACGAAAACGTCATCGAAACCAAAGAGGGCCATACCGTGGAAGTCCGGCTCGCATCCAATCCTTCTCACTTGGAAGCCGTTAATCCCGTCGTCCAAGGCAGGGCCCGAGCGAGACAGCGGATACTCAAAGATCTTGAGCGGAAAAACGTCCTGCCTGTGCTGATACATGGAGATGCCGCTTTTGCCGGACAAGGCATAGTCGCGGAAGTGCTCAACTTTTCTCAACTGCCAGGATATCGGACCGGCGGATCGCTACACATTATAGTCAATAACCAAATCGGCTTTACCACAACGCCGACAGAAGCTCGATCTACTGCCTACTGCACCGACATCGCCAAGATGATCGAAGCCCCTATTTTTCATGTCAATGGGGACGACCCGCTCGCCGTTGTTTTCGTCACTCAACTGGCTGTCGAATACCGCCAAGCCTTTCAAGCCGATGTTGTCATAGATATGTATTGCTATCGCCGACATGGCCACAATGAAAGCGACGAACCGTCATTCACCAATCCCGAGCTTTACGACCGTATCGCCAAGCATCCGCCGGTAAGCGAACAGCTTTCCCAGGTCCTTATCGAGAGGCGGGACTTCGATCAGAAGGATATCGATGCCATCAAAAAGGAGTACGAAACTTCCTTAGAAGAGTCTCTCGAACGTGTAAAAAACCCTGCAGTAGAGCCCAATTATTCGAAAGACCGATTTGCTGGATCTACCGCCACGTTCCAAGCCGGCTACTCGTTCGATATCGTTGACACGAAAACACAAAAAGCCGATCTAGCTAGAATCGTCGAAGGCCTGACGCGGGTTCCGGATGGAACGCATTTCAATCGAAAGATCCAACGCTTCCTTTCTCAGCGCCGGACTACCTACGAGGAAAACAAGCCCGTAGACTGGTCCTTCGCTGAAGCCCTCGCTTTCGCTTCCCTCCTGATTGAGGGCACCCCGGTCAGGCTTTCCGGACAAGACAGCGAGCGAGGAACTTTTAGTCAGCGCCATGCCGTCCTACACGACGAAAAAACCGGCGAACGATACGTGCCGTTTCTCAACTTGTCGGAGGACCAAGCTCAATTCTGCGTCTACAATTCCTTACTCTCGGAAGCAGGCGTTCTAGGATTCGATTTCGGCTACTCGCTAGACTACCCGAAAATGCTTTGCATCTGGGAGGCTCAATTCGGTGATTTTGCCAATGGAGCCCAGGTCATCATCGACCAATTCATTACTAGCAGCGAATCCAAATGGGGACGTTTCAGTGGAATCGTGATGTTGTTGCCCCATGGATACGAAGGACAAGGTCCCGAGCACTCTTCTGCCCGTTTGGAACGGTTCCTTCAGGCTTGCGCAGAGGACAACATCCAAGTGTGCAATTTGACCACTCCTGGCCAGTATTTCCACGTTCTTCGGCGGCAAATGAAACGCGACTTCAAAAAGCCGCTCATCATCATGGCCCCGAAGTCGCTTTTGAGGGATAAACGGGCCGTGTCCGAATGGACGGATTTCGAAAGTGGCTCGTTCCAGGAGATCATCGACGACTCGCAAGCAAAGCCAGAGGATACCGCACGGCTCATTCTCTGTTCCGGCAAAGTGTACTATGACCTGGTTACCCATCGAGAACTGAACCAGCGGAATAATACAGCTATCGTTCGAATCGAACAATTATACCCATTAGATAAGCGTGCCCTTGAATCCATCGCCGCCAAATATTCAGCAGCCAGATCCATTGTCTGGTGCCAGGAAGAATCCAAGAATATGGGAGCATGGAGCTATATCGCCCCCATGATCTACGACGTCTTCAAGATCTATCCCGCATATGCGGGCAGAGATGCCAGCGCCAGCCCAGCTGTAGGCACTTTAGCGATACACAAAAGCGAACTGGAAACGTTCCTGCGACACGCCTTCTCCAAGCAACGAGACGCTTGAAAGAAAATCTAAAACCAAGCCGAATCTAATAAATGCCGACTGAAATAAAGATCCCTTCTCTGGGAGAATCCATCACAGGGGGCATCATCGCCGCGTGGCACGTCGAGAACGGGGCGTTCGTCAAAAAAGATCAGATCATTTACGAGCTGGAAACCGACAAAATCACTTCCGAAGGTCTTGCCGAAGCGTCGGGAACCATCGAACTGAAAGCCGCCGAGGGAGACGAGGTGGAAATCGGCCAGATCGTTGCCATGATCGACGATTCCGCCGATGAACCTGAGGCAGCGAGAGAGTCGGTCGCCGATGACACGAATCCTACCGACGATGTACCTCCATCGGTCGACAGCGAGCCCGCTACCACCGCAAAGGAGCCAGAGAAAAGCCCCAAGCAGTCGAGGTCTATCGAGAAGCCTGCGCCATCTTCCCAACCTGCGAAATCCGAGGGCCGAATCACTCGGAAGCGGATGAGCCCGCTACGCCAGAAAATTTCTGAAAGGCTGGTCAATGTACAGCAGGAAACTGCCATGCTGACGACTTTCAATGAAGTCGACCTCTCTTCTGTAAAAGCCTTGCGGGCCGACTATCAGGAAGCCTTCCAAGAAAAGCACGGAATTAAATTGGGATTCATGTCCTTTTTCGTAAAGGCAGTAGCAAGGGCTCTTCAGCAGAATACCGCCATCAATGCTTTCGTTGATGGTTCCGAAATCGTCGAAAACCACTATTACGACATCGGAATCGCCGTATCCACCGAAAAAGGACTGATCGTCCCAGTCGTACGGAATTGCGACGAGCTCGGACTCGCCGACATCGAAAAGGAAATTAAGGCCTACGCAGACAAGGCTCGATCTGGTAAAATCGCCTTGGAGGATTTGCAAGGCGGGGTCTTCACCATCACCAACGGAGGCGTATTTGGCTCCATGCTTTCCACCCCCATTCTGAATCCTCCGCAAAGTGCCATCCTAGGCATGCATACCATCCAGGATCGCCCCGTAGCGATAGAGGGAAATGTAGAAATTCGACCGATGATGTATTTGGCGTTATCCTACGATCACCGAATTGTCGATGGACGAGAAGCGGTGAACTTCTTGATAAGAGTGAAGGAAGCGCTGGAAAACCCGATACGTCTGCTTCTGGAGGTCTAACTTGAGTACCTGCAGCAGCGGGTTTATCCCGCAATTTCGGAATGGATTGCCCAAGAACTATCGCGGGATAATCCCGCTCCTACAAGCGATCGCATCTTAAGTTGACCCCGCCCGCAGTCCCGCAGTCAGCCCTGCTATTCAGACTGCTTGAAGACCTTAGGAAATAGCTCTAATTTCGCGTATCCGGATAGCTGCCCAGCCATTTGACGAATGGGCAGGCCCCTTTCAATTCCGATACGGCTTCCGCAACAGGCTCTTCTTCGTAGTGGCCATTCACGTCGATAAAAAAGCAATATTCCCATGCAATCTTGCCGCTCGGTCGCGACTCGATCTTGCTCAAGTTCAGTCCCCGCTTCGCGAATACCATCAAGGCGTTCTCTAATGCACCGACTTCATCCTTTATGGACACTAGAAAGCTGCTCTTGTACTTCATGTCCGGTATGTAGCCGCTCGACTGCTTGCCGATCACTAGAAACCTTGTCGAGTTATCCGAACGGTCCTGGATATTGGCTTCAACGACCGGCACGCCATACAAGTCTGCCGCCAACGAACTGGCGATCGCCGCGCAATCCGGACTCTCCGAGGCAATCTTGACCGCCTTTGTCGTGCTTTCGCAATTGTGGAGCGAAGCCGTGGGCATGTGGGCATGCAGCCAATCACGGCATTGCAGGATGCCCTGATCCTTTGAGTAGACTTTCTTGACTTCTTTTATAGGGGATCGGGAGATGAGATTCTGCGTTATGGTCAGATAAATCTGGGCGCAGATTTTTAGCTCCGAGTCGAAAAACATATCCATGGAATCAAGCACTGAGCCGCCAGTCGAGTTCTCGATGGGAATCACGCCATAGTCCGCCTCTCCTTTCGCCACCGTATGAAAAACGTCTGGAATCGCGGGTGTCGCCAAATAGTCGATACTCTGGCCGAATTTTTTCACCGCCGCTTGATGGGTAAACGTCGCCTCCGGGCCCAGATAGGCAATCAACATCGGTTTCTCTAGGGCTATGGCAGCCGACATCACTTCCCGATAAATCGCCCGAATTGCCGCATTGTCTAAGGGCCCCTGATTCAAGGCTTCCAATTTTTTGAGAACCTGTTCTTCCCGGCTAGCAACATAAATTTCCCCGCCATTCTCTCGTTTGATCCGGCCAATTTCCGCCGCGCAGCGAACCCGCTCATTAAGAAGCTGCAGGATCTGCTCGTCCAGCTCGTCTATCCGCTTCCTCTGATCGTCCAGGCTCATGAACTAGACTGCTGCCCGATTTTCATCGTCATCGGATGCCTCAACATTCGTTTCGGATTGGGAAACCTCATCGCCCGCATCGGGCTCCGTTTTAGCATCCTCATTACGCTCCCCCACAGGGAGGCCCATCTCCTTTTCCGTTACTTCGCCGTGATTAGAAACTTCGTGTAGCCACTCATCGATCTGGCGTGGAGAAAGGATATCCGAAGAAGGAAGCTCTTCAATCGTGCGAACTCCCACGAATTCCAAGAACGCTTCGCTCGTCCCGTACTGAATGGGTCGACCGGGGAGATCCGCCCTGCCAACTATCTGAATGAGATCCCTTTCGAGCAATCGGCTCAATGCGCTGTCGATCGATACGCCACGAATCTTCTCTACTTCCGAACGGATAACTGGCTGTCGATACGCGATGACGGCCAGCGTCTCCAGGGCTGACTGCGTCAACTTCAAAGGTCTCGGTTCGTCTCTGAGCAAACGGATCCAATCGCCAACAGCGGGAGCGGAAACGAAGGTCCAGCCATTGTGACGCTCCACCAGACGATACACCTCTTTGCGATCCTCGAGTTCGGTCGCGATTCGATCAATTGACTCCCGAATCTGTCCTGCAGTTACCAACGATGGCACCTCGGACGTAGGCATTCCGTCCGCCTCTAGAAAAGGTTGCTCGACACTACCATCATCTTCGTCTTCCGGCGCAGCCGACTCCATTTCCGGCAGCAATTCCGCCTGCTCATGGAATTTGGTAAAAACTTTTTGTATATCTTTAACGCTGAGCGGTCCAGACGCCCCAAAAAGTAGCGCTTTCAATACTCTGTCTAAGCTGAATGCCATGAAATGGTTCTGATTCAAAAAAGGGGCGATGCGCCACGGGGAATGACTTGATCGCAAGGAAAAGCTCTGTTGTAAAGGGTCTCTTTTTTCAAAATGGAACGATTAGGAAGGAATAATCCCGCTCGGTCTGATTGGAAAAGCAAGGCAACATTCTAGCGTACACGAAAATAAGTGAGTACTGAAAAAGACACATCCTCCAGGCCCTATTCATCTGTGGTCGTAGACGGAAACGACCGGGCCGGGGCTCGGTCCATGCTGCGAGCGGTCGGATTTTCCGATGAAGACTTCACCAAGCCACAAATCGCGATCGCCTCGACCGGAAGCGACCTGACGCCGTGCAACATGCACATTGACGAGCTCGCCACCCATGCGACTCGGGGAGCCAATGATGCCGGTGGCAAAGCTGTAAATTTCAGCACTATAACTATTTCCGATGGGATCAGCATGGGTACCAAAGGCATGCGCTACAGCCTGGTTTCCCGGGAAGTAATTGCCGATAGCATCGAAACCGTCGTGGCAGGAGAAGGCATGGATGGCCTCGTCGCCATCGGCGGATGCGACAAAAATATGCCCGGCTGCATGATGGCGATCGCCCGGCTCAATCGACCTTCGGTTTTCGTTTATGGCGGCAGTATATTGCCCGGAATTCACCGAGAAAAGCCCGTCGATATCGTCAGTGTTTACGAAGCAGTCGGACGCCATGCCCGCGGCGATATCGATGATGAAGAGCTTAAGGAAATCGAGTCTTGCGCTATCCCAGGGGCCGGTTCCTGCGGCGGCATGTATACCGCCAATTCCATGGCTAGCGCAATCGAGGTTCTTGGTATGAGTCTACCAGGAAGCAGTGCCCAGCTGGCGATTAGCAACGAAAAGCGGGATGATTGCTACAATGCCGGGAAAGCCGTGCAACAATTGGTGGAGCAGAATATACGGCCCAGTGATATTCTTTCTCGGAAGTCATTCGAGAATGCTATCACCACCTGTATCGCGCTGGGAGGATCCACAAATATCGTGCTTCACCTGCTTGCCATAGCTCATTGCGCCGATATTGACATCACCATTGACGATTTCGAACGCCTTGGGGAGAAAGTGCCTCTGCTCTGCGACGTGAAGCCTTTCGGGAAGTACAACATGTCGCACTTGATCCGGATCGGCGGGATCCAGCCCATGATGAAGCTGCTACTTGATCGTGGTATGCTGCACCCCGATTGTCTGACTGTTACGGGCAAAACTATCGCCGACAACCTGGAGAATATCGGACCGTACCCAAAGGATCAGGACATAGTGCGCGACTGGGACGATCCCATCAAGGAGACGAGTCATTTGCGAGTGCTGAAAGGCAATCTTGCCCCTGCTGGAGGCATCGGGAAGATCACCGGGAAAGAAGGGGTCTACTTCAAAGGAACCGCAAAAGTCTACGAGGGCGAGGAAGAGGCTCTCCAAGGAATTCTGCGTGGGGATGTGGTCAAGGGTGATGTAGTTGTCATACGCAACGAAGGACCCGTAGGCGGCCCCGGAATGCGGGAAATGCTATCGCCAACATCCGCAGTTGCAGGACGAGGACTGATCAATGACGTAGCTCTCATCACTGACGGGCGATTTTCTGGAGGAAGCCATGGGTTCGATGTTGGCCACATCACTCCAGAGGCCGCATGCGGAGGCCCGATTGGCATCGTTCAATCTGGTGACGAGATTGAAATCGACGCGGTGAAGAATACGATCTCTCTCAATATTCCAGATTCTGAGTACAAAAGCCGAATGGCTGACTACCAGCCCAAACGGCCCGCGGAAACCAGAGGGGTTCTCGGCAAATACGCCAAACTGGTCGCTTCCGCTTCCGAAGGAGCAGTCACCGACAAATAGTCCATTTCCAATCCCTGACTTCACTATGACTTGGGAACGCTATACCCAATTCGCCTTCGATTTTCCGGAAGCGTACCTGAACATCGACTTAAGTCGGACCGGATTAACCGAGTCGGACTTCGAGAATTTCGAAAGCAGTTTCGAGAAGGCCTTCGCCGACATGGATGCCCTCGAAGAGGGGGCGATCGCCAACCCAGATGAAGACCGCATGGTAGGCCACTACT
>JAYZHU010000230.1:0-5312 GCA_036166175.1 Verrucomicrobiota bacterium
CGCTTTCCAATGTGAACGGCATTTTGGGCAACTCGGAGTCCAAGGACCGTATCGAGCGATTGGATCCTGAGTTGCCGACCTTCCCGCAGCTTCTACAGAAAGCGGGCTACCAAACCGGCATAGTGGGCAAGTGGCATTTGCCCCACGACCCCAGGGGCTTCGACTATTCCTGTATTTTGCCTGGGCAAGGTCTCTATTTCGATCCGGACATGATCGAGAATGGAGAGCGGAAGCAGTTCAAGGGATACGTGACCGACATCATTACCGACTTGGCTTTGGACTACATGGGCGACTTGGATAGGAGTAAGCCGTTTTGCTTGGTTTACCAACACAAAGGGCCTCACCGGCCTTTCACGCCTGCACCCCGGCACAAGGACTTATACTCCGATAAAGACTTACCGTATCCGGAAACCTTTGACGATGACTATTCAACTCGGTTGATAGCGGGAAAGGCGGCCGATATGAAGTTCGAGCAAAGCATTGCTCGGGACTATGGCGACGCTCTCGATGGCATGACTGAGCGGGAAAAGAAGCTTTGGCTCTACCAACGCTTCGTGAAGGATCACTATCGGGCCGTGCAAAGCATCGACGAAGGGCTCGGTCGTGTGCTCGACTACTTGGATGAGGAACGCCTGAGCGATAACACCCTTGTTATCTACACTACTGACAACGGGTTTTATCTCGGTGAATACGGCTGGTATGACAAGCGGTTCATGTACGAGCCTTCATTACGTATTCCATTCTTGCTTCGCTATCCGAAGGAAGTTAAAGCCGGCCAAGTAGAAGAGCGGATGATCATGAACATCGATGTGGCCCCGACGCTGCTTGACTATGCTGGCATCGAGATACCGGAGGTGATGCAAGGAGAGAGCCTAAAGCCCTTGCTCAATGGGGAGGCGGCGGAGTGGCGGGATCATATCTACTATTCCTACTATGAGAATTCCTGGACCTTGAAGAATTTCACTCAGGAGGATCTCAGCGATCCGTCCTTCAACTTTTTCACCGCTCACCGGATTGGCCCGCATCGCGGAATCCGGGACGATCGGTATAAGCTGATCGAATACTATAGCGACCAGGAATATTGGGAGTTCTTCGACCTAGAAACTGATCCTAACGAACTTAATAATCGGTACGGAGATTCAGAATACAAAGATAGAATAGACCGATTAACCGAGCAGCTGAGGGAAACCCAAGCCAGCTACCTGGACTCTGATACCTGGGACAGCTTGGCAAAGCCGAATTATGATTAGTGAAGTTTGGTGTGTAGGAATTATCTGTCGGAGCGGCTTGACGCCGCGATGATCGATTTCCAACCCCAGGGTAAAGCCCCTCCTGCAACCGCAAAACCTACTATTCTATCTTTACTTATACCCTCCAATAAACGCCAATTATGAACAGACGAAATGTGCTATCGATGTTAGCTGCTGGCACGGGAGCTAGCTTTCTCAATAATTCCATCGGACAGAACGATGCTATCGCCCAGCGTTATCAGGAAGCCAATCCTCACAACGAAAAGCTTAAGATCACTAAGGTTAAGGCCATTCACACTTATCCGAACGGAACGGGGTTCGGAATCGTCAAGGTGGAGACGAACGAGCCTGGGCTCTATGGGATCGGCTGCGCTACAGGTATCCGGCGCTATAAGACGCTTACGGCCGCGATCGACGAGTATTTGGCTCCGTTACTAAAAGGGAAGGATCCAGATAATATCGAGGATATTTGGCAAACGACGAATCTGGGAACCTATTGGCGCAATGGCCCGATACTGAATACCGCCCTAGCGGGAGTAGACCAAGCCCTCTGGGATATTAAGGCCAAGCGAGCCAATATGCCCGCCTACCAGCTCTTTGGGGGGAAAAGCCGATTCGCGGTGGATACCTACGGCCATGCCAGTGGAAAGGATTTCATAGAACTGAAAGACAGTATTCAGAGCTTCCAGGATCGCGGTTTCCGGCACATTCGTATCCAGCTTGGAATTTACGGGGCTCCGCATTTGTCCAAAGGAGAACCGGACTTCAAGAAAGCTGATTTCGGCAGGCAGACGGACACGGTTATTGAGATTAGGCCGTACATGAAGATGATCCCCAAGATGTTCGAATTCGCTCGATCGGAATTCGGAGACGAACCGGAATTTCTCCACGACATTCATGAACTCCTTCCACCTATCGAAGCCATTAATTTGGTTAAGGAGCTGGAGAAGTACCGTCCATTCTTCATCGAGGACCCTTTCGCTCCCGAAGACAATGGCTATTTTAAGATGCTGCGCGAGCAGACTTCCTGCGCCATCGCCATGGGAGAGCTGTTCAACAATCCCCACGAGTGGGTGAATCTCATCACGAATCGCCTGATCGATTTCATTCGTATCCACATTTCTCAAATAGGGGGAATCACGCCCGCTATAAAAGTGGCTCGCCTAGCTGAGTTTTTCAATGTTCGCACTGCTTGGCATGGGCCGCGAAACACGTCTCCCGTTGGCCACGCAGGCAATGCTCACATTGATCTCTCGATCTGGAATTTCGGCATTCAAGAGCAAACCGATTTCAAGGAGGAGACCTTGGAAGTCTTTCCAGGCACTCCTACGATTGAGAATGGATACATGCACATTAACGATGCTCCTGGATTCGGCATCGACATCAACGAGGAACTAGCGGCCAAATACCCGTTGCCCGAGGAGCCTTGGTATCGGCCGACTGTGCGGCGTCCCGACGGGACGGTCGTGCGGCCTTAAATTGAAGAGTGTTTTTATCTACATCGACCGACTGGGTCACCCGGAAGGGAAGCAAATAGGATGTTTTCCGTTCCGAGACGCATAGGGGTTTGAATTTAGATTACAACGACATGAATCCGTCAGGAATGAGAGATAACGCTCGCGCTATTGCGGTAGGCTTTGTGATCGCGTTGCTATCTATTGCCCAAACCAAAGCTGATTCGCGACCTGTATCCGAAAAGCCTCTCCATATTTACTTATTAATAGGACAGTCGAATATGGCGGGGAGGGCCCAGATTGAGGACGAGCATGCAGGGATGATTGAGGGCTGCTTTTTGTTGGGCCCCCAAGACGAATGGGAGCCGGCTAGCAACCCGTTGAATCGCCATTCGACTATTCGGAAAGGGATCGATATGCAGCGGTTGAATCCAGGTTATGGATTCGCCAAAGCAATGAGGAAAGCGAATTCCGAGGTGTCGGTCGGCTTAGTAGTCAATGCTAAAGGAGGCTCGAGGATTGAAGAGTGGGAAAAGGGTACTTATTTCTATGATGAAGCCTTAAGGCGTGTCCGCCAAGGTCGAAAAACCGGAGTCCTGAAAGGGATTCTATGGCACCAGGGAGAAGGTAATAGTCGAGAGCCTTATAGTTATCTGGAAAAGCTTAAAGGCCTGATTGCTGATCTCAGAAAGGATCTCGGTCAAGAAAACCTCCCAATTGTTGCGGGCCAAGTGTTTTACCACCCGGAAACCAAGCCGCTCACTAAGGCGATTAACAAGGAAATTGCCCGATTGCCGGAAGTCGTTCCGAATACTGGATACGTTAGCTCGGAAGGATTGACGACTTTTGACAATACGCACTTCGACGTTCCCAGCACGGTAGTTTTGGGTGAGCTCTACGCCGAGGAAATGTTGAAATTGCAAGGCGAGAATTAATGGGCGATTTGTAGACTCGGTCGCTGACCGCGTAGCGCTAATGGGTCTTTTAACAGTGAGTATTTGATGTAGGAGCGGCTACACGCCGCAATGATCGATTCTCAATCGCGACATAAAGCCACTCCTGTCAATCTGAACGGGATTGGGCGTGACACAAACAAAGCGCAAAGCTACATAGCCGAATAGCCTCCATCGACGTTGAGCACTGTTCCCGTAACGAAGGAGGCTTCCTGGCCCGCTAGAAAGAGGGCGGGGCCTACGAGTTCGTTAGGATCGCCCCATCGCCCCAAAGGCGTGCGGTCTAATATAGTCTGGTTGCGTTTAGAGTCGGCTCTGAGATCGCCAGTCAAGGGGGTATCGATCCAGCCCGGGGCGATAGCGTTGACGCGTATATCGTCTTTCGCATAAGCGATGGCTAGCGATTTAGTCAGTTGAACGACGCCGCCCTTAGATGCTGCATAGCCGGGAACTAGACCGCCTCCGAAATAGCTGAGCATGGAGGCGATGTTTATTATAGATCCCTTGGTCTGCGCGAGAGCGTCTCGAGCCGCTGCGCACAGGCGCATGGTTCCATTGAGATTGGTGTCCACCACTTGTTCGAAGGTTTTGGGATGGTGCTCATCCTCCCTTCTTATGATCCCGGCCGCATTGATAAGTGTATTCAATGTCTTGATCTGTTCGAAATACTCGACCACGGCTTCGCCATCGGTGACATCGATAGAAATGAATTCAATGCTTTCATCTGTGTCGGGCAGCTGTCCAATGCCAGAAGCCGTGACTTGGTACCCGGCCTGGGCGAATCCTTTGGCAAGAGCTAGTCCAATACCGCTTGTGCCACCGCTAATGAATGCGTTTTTTTTGGTATAAGTTTGAGTCATATACGAATAAGCGAAATCCTATTGAATGGAAAACTTGAATACAGTTGTACTGGTAAATGGCTGGCCGGGGCGAACGATTGGAGAAGGGAATTTGGGATGGTTGATTGAATCGGGGTAGTGCTGCGTTTCTAAGCAGAAGCCCCGTGGATTGCCGGTGTAGAGCTGAACCCCTGGCTGGTCTGTGAAGGCTTCCATGACGCGACCGCTGGCTGGTTCGAGAACACGGGCGAATAGGTTAACCTCCCCGTTCCTGCGGTTGACAATGAAGTTTGTGTCATATTTTTTGGGGTGGGGAGTCCCGACTTGCTCGACACGGGATCCAATTGTCATCGGCTGAGTGAAGTCGAAGGGAGTGCCGCCTACGGACGCGATTTCTCCGGTGGGAATCAAATCTTCATCGGCCAACGTGTAGTTGTCCGCGTCGAGCCACAGTTCGTGGCCTTCGAACCCGCCTTGGTTGGCCAAGTTGAAGTAGGCATGGTTGGTTAGATTGACAATGGTGGGAGCGTCCGTCTCAGCCTGGTAGTTAATGCGGAGTTCATTGTCGTCAGTCAGCGTATAGGTGACGCTGGTGTCGAGGTTGCCGGGAAAGCCTTCCTCGCCATCGATGCTTCGGTAGGTCAAGCGGACGCTAGCCTCACTGGATCCGTCAGCAAGAGCTTCCCCATGCCAGTTGACTTTAGCGAAGCCTTTCCGACCTCCATGAATGTGGTTGCCGCGTGAGTTTATGGTTACCTGATAAGCCTCTCCATCTATTGTGAATTTCCCCTCCTTGATGCGGTTGGCGAACCGCCC